>NZ_CTEJ01000001.1:600000-900000 GCF_001282625.1 Lascolabacillus massiliensis | reverse complement strand
TATCGTGTAGAGTTGTGTGCCGGTATTCCTGAAGGAGGAACTACTCCATCTTATGGCGATATCATTTTGGCACGTCAACTTTTGAACATAAAACTCAACGTGATTATTCGTCCACGTGGTGGTGATTTTTTATATGACGACCTTGAACATAAAATTATGCTTCAAGATATAAAAAATGCCGTCAATTTAGGTGCAGATGGTGTTGTATTTGGATGTCTGACTGCTGATGGAGATATTGATATTAAAAGAAATAAGGAGCTTATTGAAGCTGCAGGAGATTTGAGTGTTACATTTCACAGAGCATTTGATATGTGTAAAGATCCTTTTGTTGCACTAGAAAAGATTATTGAACTTGGATTTGACAGAATACTTACTTCAGGTCAAAAGCCAAAAGCGGCGGAAGGTGTCAGTCTTCTTAAAGAATTAGTAAGAAAAGCAGGTGATCGTATTATAATTATGCCAGGTAGTGGCGTTAATGCTGAAAATATAGCATTTCTTGCTAAAGAAACAGGTGCAAAAGAGTTTCATCTTTCTGCAAGGGAAAGTATTGAAAGTGGTATGCTGTATCGAAACCCTGGATTAAAAATGGGTGGTACAACAGTTGTAATTAATGAGTTTGAAGAACAGGTTACAAGCTCAGAAATTGTCAGAAAGACCATTGAAGCACTTCAAAGATGAAAAAGTCCCAAATTAAATAGACAACTCAATTTAAATTATAAATATAATGCAAATGTTTAAACAGTTATTTTTCTTTTTGCTTTTAGGTTTTATTACCTCATGCGGCATAGGAGGACGAGGTACTTCTGAAGCTAATTATGAGGTAGTACCTCTTCCAAAAGAGATTACTAAGGAAACCGGTGAAGCTTTTACTCTTACCTCATCAACAAAAATTATTTATCCTGATGGTAATGATAAAATGAAGCGTAATGCAGAGTTTTTGGCTGAATACATAAGTATTGCCACAGGAATTAAAACTTCTTTAGATACTGAAACTCAGGATGAAAATGCTATTATTCTTTCAACAGGACTTGAAAGTGATAATTCAGAAGCATATAAAATAGTTGCAAATAGTAAAGCAATTACCGTTAAGGGAGCATCTGAAGCAGGTGTATTCTATGGAATTCAAACATTAAGAAAAGCAACACCAATAGATAGAGTTGGTTCTGTATTGTATTCAGCTGCAACTATAAATGATGAGCCCAGATTTGCATACCGAGGAATGAGTCTTGATATTGCACGTCATTTCCAACCAGTTGAGTTCATTAAGAAGTATATAGATATGCTAGCTCTTCATAACGTAAACAGGTTTCACTGGCATCTTACAGATGATCAGGGCTGGAGAATTGAGATTGACTCGTATCCAGGACTCACTGAAGTAGGATCAATGAGAAGTGAAACTGTGATAGGACGTAATTCTGGCGAGTATGATGGGACTCCTCATGGCGGATACTATACTAAAGAGGAATTAAAAGAGGTGGTTGAATATGCCAGAGAGAGATACATCACAGTAATACCTGAGGTAGACCTGCCTGGCCATATGCTTGCAGCTCTGACTGCTTATCCTGAGTTAGGTTGTACTGGCGGACCTTATAAGGTAGTTGGCGAATGGGGTGTATTTGATGATATATTATGTGCTGGTAAAGAAGAGTCTTTTGAATTTCTTGAAGCTGTACTTACAGAAGTGATGGAGATTTTCCCTTCAGAATATATTCATATCGGTGGTGATGAAGCTCCAAAGACCAGATGGGAAGAGTGCTCTCTATGTCAGGCTCGTATTAAAGAGCTGGGTCTAAAAGATAAAGATGGTCATAAAGCAGAACATTTCCTTCAAAGTTATGTGACTGCCCGTGTGGAAGAATTCCTGAATAGTCACGGCAGAAGAATTATTGGATGGGACGAGATATTAGAAGGTGAACTGGCGCCTAACGCAACAGTTATGTCATGGCGAGGAATGGATGGCGGCATTCAGGCAGCAAAGATGGGACATGATGTGATTATGACACCAACCACTTATGCTTATTTTGACTACTATCAGGCACAGAATTCTGCTGAAGAGCCATTTGGGATCGGAGGATTCCTGCCTGTTGAGCAGGTATACAGATTTGAACCTGCACCTGATATCCTGACAGAGGAAGAGAAAAAACATATTCTTGGACCTCAAGCTAACCTGTGGACCGAGTACATTAAAGAATCCTGGCATGTTGAGTATATGGTTTTACCGAGACTTGCAGCCATGAGTGAAGTTCAGTGGATGCAGCCAGAGAATAAAAATTATGAGAACTTCCTTGAAAGGTTACCTCGACTTATTAAACAATATGAAAAACTGGGCTACACATATGCTACACATGTATTTGATGTTCAGGGTGAGTTTACTCCAAATTTCGAATCAAATAAACTCGATATTACCTTTTCAACCATAGATGATGCTGATGTATACTATACACTTGATGGCAGCGATCCTTCAGAATCCTCCACATTATATGATGGAACATTTTCTATTGATGAAGATGCTGAAATAAAAGCTGTTGCTATTCGTAATGGAGTTAAAAGTAAAATCCTGTGTGAAGTAATAAGTATCAGCAAATCAACATACAAACCAGTTGAATTACTTTCTACCCCGGCTCGCAGTTATGAATATTCTGGTGCCCCTATGTTAGTGGATGGACTTAAAGGTAAAAACACAAACTATCGTACAGGTAGATGGTTAGGTTTTCAGGGTGATGATCTTGTAGCGATAATTGATATGCAGGAACCAACTGAAATCAGCTCTATTGAGGTAAATAATGCAGTTGTTACAGGAGACTGGATATTTGATAGCTCAGAAATTATTGTTGAGTCATCAGACGATAAAAGAAACTTCTCATCTATTATAACAGAGAAGATTTCAGACCAGAAAAGTGAACATTGGTCAGATATATCTACGCATAACTTCTCATTTGACCCTGTAACTGCACGTTATTACAGAATTACAATTAAGCCTACTGTAATGCCTGAATGGCATCCTGGAAGCGGGAGACGTGCATTTATTTTTGTTGATGAAATAAGCCTGAACTAAGTTTATAATATATCAATAAATCATAAAGGGGCTGTCCTTTTGGAACAGCCCCTTTATCTTTATCTAAACTTATATTATAATTACAATTGCAATTTTTTATATTAGTAATTTAAATGTGCATAAATATCATAGGAACACAAACTATTTCTGTAAAGAGTATAATAACTGAATCTCTTCAGCCCATAGTGATTCATCAGGAGTCTCTAGTATAAGTGGTAAATTATCAAAACGTGGATCATTCATGATGAATGAAAAAAGATCCATATTCATTAAACCTTTACCCAAGCTGTCATGACGGTCTACTCTTGATGAAAGCTCCTTTTTTGAATCATTTATATGCATACCTTTCAGATAATTAAAGCCTATTATGCTATCAAATTTCTGAAAAGTCTCCTCATAAGCCTCACGTGTTCTGATTTCATACCCGGCAGCCAATGTATGAGCAGTATCCAGGCAAACACCCACTCTGCTTTTATCCTCCACTTTATCTATTATATAAGCAAGATGTTCGAATGTATGCCCCAGATTTGTACCTTGCCCTGCTGTATTTTCAAGAACAGCACAAACCCCTGAAGTTTCTTCAAGCGCAATGTTTATTGATTCTGCTATCCTGTCGAGACATTGATCTACAGATATTTCATTCAGATGACTTCCAGGATGAAAATTCAGACGATTTATACCTAACTGTTCACAACGCTTCATCTCATCAATAAAAGCCTGACGAGATTTTTTAACACCATCATCAGTTGGATTGCCCAGATTGATCAGGTAGCTACTGTGAGGTAATATATAGTCTGCTAAATAACCAAACTCTTCACAACGTGACTTAAAATTTATAATATTCTCCTCCTTATATGGTGCCGCAAACCATTGACGTTGATTTTTTGTAAAGAAAGCAAATGCTCTTGCCCCTATATTTTTTGCATTAAGTGGCGCATTCTCCACTCCTCCTGATGCGCTTACATGTGCTCCTACATATTTCATTATATTGTATATTTAAGATAATTAATTATTTAACTCGTTTGGGTAAAGTGATTAAAAAGTATAACCCACCTTCGGGACGATTTTTGACTATTATATTTCCTTTATGAAACAGAATTGCATTCTTAACAATAGAAAGGCCTAATCCGGACCCTCCATCATTTCTTGTTCTGCCCTCATTTATTCTATAAAAACGTTCGAAAATACGTGGCAGAAATTTTTCTTCTATTCCAACTCCGGTATCATAATACTCAAAATAATATGCATCATCACTTTCATTAGAACAACTAACAGAAATATTAATATTCTCACCTCCATAAGTGATAGAATTTTCTGCCAGATTTCTGAAAATTGAATAAAGTAGAGTACGACTTCCATTTATTACAATATCATCAGCCACATTAATTATAAAATTATCCTGCTTTTCATTTAAATCTACAGTCAAGTCCGATTTTAACTCACTCAGTAGCTCTTTTATATTTACAGACTCAAGTTCGAACCTATCAGTTGCTTCTTCAATTTTTGTAAGCAGACTAATATCCTGAATCAATTCTGAGAGACGTATTGTTTGTGCATATGCTCTCTCAAGGAAATTCTGAATTCTTTTATTCCCCTCTGCATCTTGATTCTTATGAAGACTCAGTATCGTTTCCAGATAACCTCTTATACTTGTAACCGGTGTTCTTAGCTCATGAGCAATATTATTGGTCATCTCCTGTTTAAGCAAGCGGGTCTTCTCTGATTTTGTGATATCACTGATATATAGTTCAAAATTATTATCATCAAAAACTATAACTCTAACGTTAAACTGCTTGCCACTTTTTTCGAATCGTCTTGTGTATAAATTATTCTTTCGACTCTTATTATTTAAGAATTCAACAATATCTTTAAATGATGGGTCAGAAAAGAGTTGTTCTACCTCCAAAGTTGGCTTATCCAGAATATTATTCAGATATTGTAAAAAATGAGAATTGGCATAAAGTTTTTTTCTATTCTCTGAAAATATAGCGATTCCCTCTTCTGATAATTGAAAATGCTGCAACAGCTTCTCCCTTTCTCTTTCCATTTTTTTTCTGTTTTCCTGCAGCAGATTGTAGTTTTCTACTATATCAGCACTCACCTCTCCCACTTCATCATCTGTGAATTTAAAATCTTCAGGTATTGGTTTACCTTTTTTCAGGCTTAAAGAGAACTCTCTGAGTTCACGCATAGATTTTGTAAATCTATTAGCATAATAGTACATCATCAACACACAGGCAATTAGAAACAGAAGTATAAAGTAGATAAAACTATTCTCAGAATTTATAAAAGTTTGAAGTTTCATATCATAAGGCAATGCCATACGAATAAAAACGCTGTCGTCATACTTTTTGGAATAATATAAATACTTGATATCATTACTTTCTGACATACGTATATTAGAACCTTCACCAAAGGTTATAGTTTTCTGAATCTCGGGTCTTTTAATATGATTTTCCATCAACTCTACATCAACCTGATTATCATAAAGAACCTTTCCTTGCCAGTCGATAATAGTCAGTCGCAATTCCGGTTGCATATACTGTAATTGTTGTTCAACCAATTCAGCATCAAGCTCAGGAGATACAGAATTATTCTTAATATACTTGTAAACTATATCAGCATTATTCTCAAGTGTCAGTTCAAGACTTCTTGTACGCTCTTTTATTATCTGCTTTTGCTCAAAATGTATAATGCCAACTGTGAATACAGCTATTATCAATGAGAAATAAATTATAATGCGTCTTTTAAAAGATATTCTTCTATTCATTTTCATTTTTATCATTAAAGTTAAGGTAATAACCAAAACCGGAGCGATTTACTATCATACTGCCATACTCTCCCAATTTCTTTCTTATTCGGGTTATATGTACATCAACAGTTCTATCCAAAACATATTCATTCTCTCCCCAAACGCTGCTCAGTATGTCAGCTCTTGTCAAAACTTTTGGAGATGCTTGAGTTAACAAAGATAATATTTCAAATTCTTTTTTTGTAAGAGAAACCTCTTTATCCTCGATAGTTACACGACTGGCTGAAATATCTATATTCAAACCTTCAAAACTCCACTTTGTGACTGCCGGTTGAGCAATAATTGAAGTTCTCTTTATCAAAGCTTTCACTCGGGCTATAACTTCCTTTACTGAGAATGGTTTTGCTATATAATCATCAGCCCCCAGTGAGAAGCCTGTTAATAAGTCATTTTCACTATTTTTCGCAGTTAAAAATATTATTGGTACATAGTTACCCTCTTCCCTCAGTATTTCAGCCATTTTAAATCCTGAAATACCATTCATCATTACATCAAGAATTATAAGATTATGAACATTGCTCAATATTTTCAGTGCTTCTTCACCTGAGTTGGCTACATCTACTATATACCCCTCATTTTCAAGATTAAACTTAAGAATATCACAAATATCCTTCTCATCGTCCACAACTAATAATCTCTCTTCCATGAAATAAAGGATATTTTATTTACTATCCGGTTTATTATCGATTCTCACAATTTTATCGTGTCTTATATCTTTACCTTCGATAAGAAAAACTGCCGATTCGGCAATATCAACAGCCTTATCACCAATACGTTCAAGAAAATATGAAATACTATTCAGGTTCATTATATTTACTAGTGTTTGCTTATCAAGAACTTTATTGCTAAAATCCTCTGCCAGCTTCTTCTCAATTTTTCGTTCTAGTTTATCAACTTTATCATCCATTAAAATAGTATCATATGCCATCTCATTGCTCAAGCCGGAATATGCGAAAACAGCTTTTCTCAACATCTTATCTGTTTGAGTAAACATCTTATCCACCGGTTTTCTATAACTCTCGAATCCCGGAACATCAAAATCAATTTCTCTTAGTGCCTGGCTGATATTTTCGATCAAATCACCTACTCTTTCAATCGAAATAGTCATATCATGATAAGACATCAGCCTTCGCAGATCAGAGGCTCTAGGAGTAAAAAGCATAATAGCATTTATAACCTTCTCCCTTATTGTAAGATCCAGTGAATTTATAATCTTCTCATTTTTCTTAAGAATGTCCAGTATGTCAGTATTATGGTTATCCTGAAGTAATTCTGCAGCCTTTATCATTTGCGTAAGAATCACTTCAGACAACAGCTGAAAATCACTATGTAACTGATCAAGATATTTATCTTTTATCCCAACTACTGGGGTGCCGGTTCTATTTTCATTCTGAGTATCCATCTTTATTGATTTATTTTTTGTTTATAATTCAGTTAACTCACAACAAATAATGATTAATAATTTTTTGGTTAACCAAAAACCCCTGTCAGATATTCTTCTGTACGTTTATTCTTAGGCTTAGTAAACATTTGTGTTGTGTTTCCATGTTCAATCAGCTCACCAAGATACATAAACATAGAGTTGTCCGAAACACGTGCTGCTTGTGACATGTTGTGAGTAACAACAATAATAGTAAAATTCTGCTTCAGTTCCAACAATAACTCCTCAATTTTGTTTGTGGAGATAGGGTCCAGCGCAGAAGTAGGCTCATCCATCAGCAATACTTCCGGTTTTAGCGCTAAAGCACGTGCAATACAGAGTCGTTGCTGCTGCCCCCCTGACAGAAAAGAACCTCTCTTGCTCATTACATCCTTAACCTCATCCCACAATGCAACACTCTTTAGACTTTGTTCTACAATCTCATCTTTCTCTTTCTTACTCAATCGTATACCGTTAAGTTTATATCCTGCAAGAACATTCTCATATATACTCATAGTAGGAAAAGGATTAGGTTGCTGAAACACCATACCTGCAAGACGGCGCACTTCCATAGAGTCCATTGTTAAAATATCTTTTCCTTTCAGGATAATCTCTCCGGTTGTCTTGATATTAGAATAGAGATCATGCATGCGGTTGATTGCACGCAGCAAAGTACTCTTTCCACACCCTGAAGGTCCCATAATTGCAGTAATAGTATTGGGATAAATATCCGTTGACACTTTTTTTACAGCGAAGGTGCCAGGATTATAAGAGACAGAGACATTCTTCAACTGAAGAACAGGTTTCAATTCTTTCGTATTTTCTATATTTTCCATTTGCGTGCTACAATTTTAGCTATCCAGTTCAAGCAAAATATGACAATTAGTAATAATAATGATGTTGACCATACAAGTTCTACCAGATTTGGATCATTATAAAAATCCCAAATTAAAAGTGGTAATGCACTGGTTGGTTCAGTTATATTCCAGTTAACCACAGATGCACCAAGTGCGGTAAGCATCAATGGAGCTGTTTCCCCCAATACCCTTGATATTGCTAGTAGTATACCTGTAAAAATTCCTCCGAATCCGGAAGGTAGTAATATATTAAAAACAACACTGGTATATGAAGATCCTAAAGCCAATCCGGATTCTTTAAACGATGGTGGTAACATTTTCATTGTCTCCTCGGTGGATCTAACTATCATAGGCAACATCATCATAGTTAATGCCACACTACCACCTATTGCTGAATAGCTCCCCAAAGGTTTAACAACCCAGGCATATGCAATTATACCAATCACTATCGATGGCATTCCCTGAAGCAAATCTGTTAAATAGCTAATAAAACCTGCAAATTTTTTATCGCGGTTATCAGAAAGGTAAATGCCTATAAATAATCCCAGTGGCACTGAGATCAGTATAGCTAACCCTACAATTAAGATTGAACCGGTAATACCATTTAAAACCCCTCCCGGAATGGGATCTCCATTCATATTTGCAATTAAAGCATCCATTGAAGAGGGAGTAACCTTTGTGAACAGGTTGATATTAAAATTTTTATATCCTTTAGAGACTACATCCCATAAAATTAGGAAAAGCGGAATCATTGCAAAAAACGAAAACAGCCAAACGAGGAAATAAACAAGCTTGTCTGTTCCTTTTCTTGAATTTATTGATGATTTTGATTTTAAACTCATACACTTGCTAATTTTTTCATTACCAACTTAGCAACCATATTAATAAGTGCTGTAATAATAAATAAAAGAAGTCCAATTGCAATCAGAGAACTAAGTTTTATTCCATCTGCCTCTCCAAACTGGTTGGCAATAACACTAGCCATAGTATTACCAGTATCTCTCAGCCCCTTAGGAACTCTGTCAGTATTACCAATAAGCATTGTAACCGCCATAGTTTCACCTAATGCTCTTCCAAGAGCTAATATATATGATGCAACAATACCTGATCTTGCAGTTGGTATGCTAATATTCTGAATTACTTCAAACTGAGTAGCTCCGAGACTATAAGCTCCCTCCTTAAGTTTATTTGGTACCATTGAAATAAACTCTGTACTAAGTGACGATGCATAAGGAATAATCATTATTGCCAATACTATTGATGAGAGGAAGATGCCAAAGCCCTGTGCATTTATGCCCAAATCAATAACTAAAGGTCTTACTGCATAAAATCCCCAAAGACCATAAACAATAGAAGGTATACCAGCAAGCAGATCAACTATAGACCTTACAAAGGATGATATCTTCTTTCCTTTGAAATATTCACCATTGAATAGTGCTACTGATAAAGAGAAAGGAACACAAAGAAATAATGCAAAGAATGCAGTATACAATGTTCCAACTATAAATGACAAAGCACCATACTCTTCAGTTGCCGGGCGCGGGTCCCACTCAGGATTGGAAATAAATCCCCATACTCCATATTCCTGAAATGCTTCAGTCGATCTACTTACCAATGCATATATAATACCAGCTGTTAATAACAGAATAATAACTGCAGCAAAAAAAAGTAAAAACCGGAATATCTTATCTCTCATTTCACCAAGTTGTTCTTTCAATTTTTATGGAGTAATTGATAAGCCACTATAATTTATCTGATCTATTAGTTTACGATTCTTTTCGAGGGCCTGCTCCGATAAAGGTGCATAATTAATTTGAGCCGCTACTTTTTGTCCTTCAGGACTAATTACATAATTCAACAGCTTTACAATATCCTCAGCTTCCTCCATCGAACGGTTATCATAGTCCTGATTCTTATATACCAGAACCCATGTAAAAAGGCTGATAGGATAAGCATTTGGGTCGTCTGAGTCAGTTATTGTTGCTCTCATATCGTCTGGAAGAGGAACATTTGCTGCCGCTGAAATCGTTTCCAGTGTTGCATCAACATAATTACCGGCTCTGTTTTTCAATTTTGCTGTTGGTAATCTCAAAGTCAGTGCATATTCCGAACCAATATAACCAATAGCTCCTTCAGTTTGCTGAACTATTCCAGCCACTCCCGGATTGCCTTTTGCAGCAATACCAGCTGGCCATTTAAGCGACTTTCCCATCCCCACTATACTTTTCCATTCAGGGCTGATTGCTGATAAATATTCCGAAAAGTTAAAAGTAGTACCACTTCCATCCGACCTGTAAACAGGTGTTATTTCAAGATCAGGCAGATTTATGTCAGGATTTTCACCTTTAATAAGAGGATCATTCCATTTTTTGATTTTACCAAGATATATATCAGAAATAAGTTGACCAGTCAAACGTAAACTATCTATTCCTTCCAAAGTATAAGCCATTACCACGCCACCCATACAAGTTGCAATGTGGATTACCTCTGCATTCATCGATTCAATCTCCTTCTCATTTAGAAAAGCATCACTTGCACCAAAATCAACAGAGTGATCTCTTAAACTTCTTATACCTCCACCACTGCCAATTGCACCATAATTAACGGTTTTATCTTCATTGGCCCGCATAAAATCTCTAAAAACTATATTATAATAGGGATACGGAAAAGTAGCACCTGCGCCTGATATGGTACTTCGCGAACTACTTCCTCCTGTAGCTGAATTATTATAACATGATTGTAATAATATAGGGAAGAGTAAAAATAGAAATAATTTCTTCATTAAAAATAAACCTAAATTGTCTTGTTTTTAAGAATCATGACAAAAGTACAATTTGAAAGTTACAATACTATTACGAAAATGTTACGAGTTTGTTAAGTTTGTTGAGGTATTATTTTCTGGCACCTAAAAATTTTTCTACTACATTACTGAATTCAATTTTCTTTGAGGGATCCCATTTCCACAAACTATCACCTAAAAGTTGTAGGATTTTATCAATCTTCTCTTCACGAGTTAATGTGGCAAGTTGGTCTGCATGTAAAAGCAGGGTAATTTTCTCATCAGAATAAACAGGATATTTTTGATCCAGATCGAACTGTGTTTCCCTTGTACCGCCATGTCGCAAACCCAGGAAAATACGATAATGTTTATTATCATCCCACTTCCATCTAACCAGAATAGCTTTAGCCATGCTATTAAGCTTGGAATTATTCTCAAGGATCTGTTTCATTAAATTATCGTCCATGGTTTATTAACATTTTATAGCAATTAAAACTAAATAATAGGTAGCAAAAAAAGCACTATATACAAAAATTGACTATTTTTGTATCACTGTCATTTTTATATGACACCTTAATTGTGGAGCCGTCCTAATTGTGAAATTTGGACGGCTTATATTTTTTTGCAACATCCTATCCGAAAAATATAACAATGAGTTCAAAAACATGTTCATTCTATTTAGTTAAATCAATATCCACATCAAATAATTTTATTTAGCACAAATTATAAACTAACCATATACAGACAGTTAAACAGATGCAGTTATTTATTACAGCATCATAATCAGGTTATATTTCATACTAAAAACAATCATTTTTATACTTTTAAAATTATTATAGATAATGATTAGTGTAAAACTCCTCAAGATTATCTGTTTAAATTTTGTATTTTTGCAATTGAAAAGGTTTTACTTTTCTGTGTAGCTTAGGGAACCACATAAAAAACAAAGTATAATGAAAGATTATTCTAATGAAGACGCACTTGTTTTATTTTCAGGTGGTCAGGATTCAACTACTTGTCTCTATTGGGCAAAACATAATTTCAGGAATGTATATGCACTCTGTTTTTCTTATGGACAGAGACATTCGCAGGAAATAAAAAATGCAGAACGAATTGCTAAAATGTCTGATACTCCCTTCCAATTACTGGATACAGGAATTATTTCACAATTAGCTCCCAATTCACTTACTAACCTCTCAATGCAAATGGATTCAGAGAAACCGGCTGACTCCTATCCCAATACATTTGTACCAGGTAGGAATCTTCTCTTTTTAACATTTGCAGCAACTATCGCTTATGCAAAAAACATACGGCATATTGTAACCGGAGTTTCGGAAGCTGACTACAGTGGTTACCCAGACTGCCGCGATACTTTTATCAGATCGGCCAATGCTACTCTTAACCTTGCTATGGATAAACAGTTTGTAATCCATACTCCTCTCATGTGGCGGAATAAAAAAGAGGTGTGGCAGCTGGCAGACGAACTGGGTGTATTTGAAATCGTAAGAGATGAAACTCTTACTTGCTACAATGGAATAATAGCAGAAGGTTGTGGTCATTGTCCTTCATGTGTATTAAGAAATAAAGGATTGAAAGAGTATCTTGAAGAGCGTTAAATCAATAATTTACTAAATAATATGGAAATAAAAGGATTAAGCCATCTTGGTGGCAAAACAGAATATAAACAGGATTATGCACCTGAAATGCTGGAGGCATTTGAAAATAAACATCAGGGGAACGATTACTGGGTTACTTTCGATTGTCCTGAGTTTACCAGTCTATGCCCAATAACCGGTCAGCCCGATTTCGCAACCATTCGCATCGATTATATTCCAGATGTTAAAATGGTTGAGAGTAAAAGTTTAAAACTATATCTCTTCAGTTTCAGAAACCATGGAGCGTTTCATGAAGATTGCATCAATATTATAATGAAGGATCTTATAAATCTGATGAATCCAAAATATATTGAAGTTACAGGTATATTTACACCACGTGGAGGTATAAGCATATATCCATATGCAAACTGGGGACGTGAGGGTACTAAGTATGGAAAAATGGCGGAAGAGCGACTGTTGAATCACTCTATCCCCCTGTAAATATTGGTTTAGTAAAAACTCTCAACTAATTTTCATCGGTAGTTAAATTGACTGAATTGGGTTCATAGAATCGTACCCAATCAATATAGAAATCAACAGGTAGCCCTGCGTGATCTGTGTCTTTGTCCAGTCTCAGACCAATATAAAGATCAAAGTCGAGATCGTTAAAAGGAAATTGTCCCGGTATTTTTGTTGGAATACGGGGATATTTTTTTGTACGTGTGCCATCAACATAAAAAACCACACTATCTGGATATTTTTCAACACCATATATGTGATATTCGATTGGATTAACACCAACCAATGCACTTGATGGAGGATTGTCAGGCATTCCCTCTGTTGTTGTATATTGTGAAGTTACAGACTGATAGATAAATTCATCAGTATCATATTGCTCAATTAAATCTATTACAATATTTTCTGAGCTATTATTTGGAAAAAGCGATATATAAGGTGTGACACCATATGTAGGGTTAATTCTGGCTCTTATTTCTAATCTTTTTGTTTCGTTTGCTTTAAAAGCCTGAGTATAGATACCTCCGGTTATAAAAGGCAGTTTTTCATTTCCTTCAGGGTCTTGCATGCCTCTTAACACAAGATTGCCATCTTGTAGTTTGTAAAGCGACTCACTATCACTCATATATCTGAACGAATGTTGTTTGTCTCTTGGTGTTTTAGACCATACAGACTCATTTGAAAACTCATCAAAATCATCTTCCCAAGCAAGTGTCCAACCTTTACGATATGTATCATCATTATTGTACTGTCGGAAACATGATGATAAAATTGCAGTTGCAATTATTAAAATAGCTATTAAATACTTTCTCATTAGTTTGAAATCTCTATAACATTTACTTTATAATAAATTGAGGCACAAAAGTAAGCATAATACATTTTACAAAATCCCAATCTCTTTCAATTTGTGTTAATCATTCGAAAAGCAACCAAAGGCAAACTTTTTTATTACCTTTGCTACTTAATTTTTTTATTTTATGCCTGATATTTCAATGCGTGGTTATCAAATGCCCGCTTCACCAATACGTAAACTAGCACCACTCTCAGATGCAGCTAAAGCTGAGGGAGTAAAAGTGTATCATCTGAACATCGGACAACCCGATTTACCTTCACCTGTAACTGCATTAGATGCAATCCGCTCAATTGATCGCATCACACTGGAATATAGTCCAAGCGACGGCTATTTATTCTACAGGAAGAATCTGGTTGAATATTATAAAAAATTCAACATTAATTTATCTCCCAACGAAATTATCGTAACAGCAGGAGGTTCTGAAGCTGTATTATATGCATTTATGGCTTGCCTGAATCCGGGTGACGAGATTATTGTACCTGAACCAGCATATGCAAATTATATGGCATTTGCAATCTCAGCAGGAGCAGTAATAAGGACAATTCCTTCTGATATGGAGTCAAACTTCGCACTACCGGAAATAGAGGAGTTCGAAAAACTTATCAATGAACGCACTAAAGGAATTCTTATATGTAATCCAAATAATCCAACAGGATATGTTTACACTCCACAGGAAATGGAGAAAATAAGGTTACTGGTAAAAAAATATAATCTATATCTTTTTTCTGATGAAGTATATAGAGAGTTTATCTATAACGATACACCATATATTTCGGCATGCCACCTGGAAGGTATTGAAGAGAATGTTGTACTTATAGATTCAGTCTCAAAACGTTATAGTGAATGCGGGATCAGAATAGGTGCATTAATAACAAAAAACATAAAACTTCATGATACAGTAATGAAGTTTTGCCAGGCAAGACTAAGTCCTCCTCTGATTGGTCAGATAGCAGCAAACGCCTCGCTTAGCGAAGACAGCAGTTATATGCAGCGTAATTTCAAGGAGTATAAGAGTCGACGTGATTTTCTAATCGATCGCCTTAACAAAATACCTGGTGTATATTCACCAATGCCTCAAGGTGCTTTCTATACTCTTGCAAGGCTGCCTATTGATGATGCTGATAAATTTTGTGCATGGTGTTTGTCGGATTTCCGCTATGAGGGACAAACTATATTTATGGCTCCTGCTACCGGTTTTTACGTAACACCTGGTTTGGGCACCAATGAGGTTAGAATAGCATATGTACTTAATACTGAAGACCTTGACAAAGCGCTTACAGTACTCGAAAAAGCGTTGGAAGAGTATAAGAATGTGTGTATGTAAAACAAAAATGAATTCGGAACTTTTCATAGCAAGAAGGATTTATAAAGGGGAGAAGAAACTTGACAAACAGGTTTCTTCGCCTGCTATTAAAATTGCTATTGCCGGAATATCATTGGGACTGGCAGTAATGATTGTGGCTGTATGTATTATAGTAGGATTCAAAAAAGAGATTCGCGGTAAAGTAATAGGTTTTGGGTCGCACATTCAGATAACAGCTTTCGAGAGCAATGTTTCATACGAGCACACACCTATAGCAATATCGGATACTCTTATCAATATACTTTATTCAAATCCTGAAATAAGTCATGTTCAGGAGTTTATTACTAAACCGGCTATAATAAAGACCGATGACGACTTCCTTGGTGTAGTTCTCAAAGGGGTTTCTGACAGCTATAACTGGGATTTTTTCAGGACCAATCTTCTTGAAGGTGATATAATTAATCCTGATGATACAACTTCGGCCAATCAGGCAATTATATCTAAAAGCATAGCTGATAAGCTTCAGTTGAAAACTGGTGATAGATTCACCTGTTACTTCGTTCAGGAGCCCGTACGTGCCCGTCGTTTTGATATTACTGGTATTTACGAAACAAATTTTGAAGATTATGATCAACTCTTTATACTGACAGAGAAAATCATTCTTGGAAACCTTAATGAATGGGATGACGATATGGCGAGTGGCATTGAAGTGCTTGTCAAGGATTATGACAATCTGGATGTGACAGCACAGAATCTGTTCTTCGAGATGTCTTCTTATAAAGATCGTTTTGGAAATGCACTCTATACACGATCTATTAAAGATATTAACCCAATGATTTTCAACTGGCTTGAGCTCCTTAATATGAATGTGTGGGTAATCATTATACTAATGTTGATAGTATCAGGCTTCACCATGATTTCGGGGCTATTGATTATAATACTGGAGAGAACAAATATGATTGGTATTCTGAAATCAATTGGCGCTAGAGACTTCAGTATCCGCAAAGTATTCCTTTACCTCTCCGCATTTCTTATTGGAAAAGGAATGCTCTGGGGCAATATTATTGCTCTTGTTTTTTGTATTATACAACACCAGTTCAATATACTTAAACTTGACCCTTCGACCTATTATCTATCAGCAGTACCGGTTGATCTAAACGTGATTTACATTATACTACTCAACATAGGTACACTATTGGTATCATTACTGATGATGATTGGCCCTTCTTACCTGGTTGCCAGGATAACTCCTTCAAAATCAATCAAGTTCGAATAGAATATTCATTTTACACATATACTGTCAGAATTGATCTGTCTGTCACTCGATGTAAGATATATCCAAATATGAGTGTCCTCAAAATTCCAATTGTCACTCAATTCAATAGATGCTTCCCCATCTTTACGCTTGGCTACACCCGAATACTTAACTGTCACCTTTAAAACCATCTTTAATTATCTGGTTAAGAGGAGACAACCCTTTATTTACCAATGAAAACTTCATGCGATGAGCAAGAATTAAGAATCTTTTTTACTGAAAGTATTCTCATTAAATCGATAGGTAAATGTTATATTTGTGATAATAACTTATTAGAATGAGAATACTACACACAGCTGACTGGCATTTGGGTAAACGTCTGGAGGATTTTTCCAGACTGGATGAGCAATTTGTTGTAATGAACGAGATTTGTGAAATTGCAGATCGTGAGCATGTTGATATAGTACTTGTATCGGGGGATCTGTTTGACACGTTTAATCCACCTACGGAGGCGGTGGATCTATTCTATAAAACATTAAAGAGATTATCTAACGGGGGAAGGCGACCTGTATTAGCTATTGCTGGTAATCATGACTCTCCTGACAGGATAGAAGCTCCAGATCCTTTGGCACGGGAGTGTGGAATTATTTTTGTGGGCTATCCTAAATCAGTTGTACCTGTTTTTCATCTTGAAACTGGTGTTAAGATCTCTTGCGTTGATAAGGGTTTTATTGAATTGATGCTTGCAGAAATTGATTTCCCTGTCAGAATATTGGTCACTCCTTATGCTAATGAATATAGACTCAAACAGTTCCTTAATGCAGAAGATATTGATTCTGAACTTCGCAGAGTACTTGAAGATCATTGGAAGAATATTGCAGACAGGTATTGTGACAACAGCGGTGTTAACATTCTAGTTTCACATCTTTTTATGATAAAAAAAGGCGGCCCCATCCCTGAGGAACCTGAGGATGAAAAACCTATACTGCATGTTGGTGGAGCTCAAGCAATATTTACTCAAAATATCCCTAAACAGATTCAATATACAGCACTGGGACACCTGCACAGGATGCATAAAGTGGATGATTCTGTTTCACCTGTTTATTACAGTGGCAGCCCAATTTCTTACAGCTTTTCAGAGGCTAATCAGAAGAAGTTTGTTCTGATTGCTGACATATTGCCTGGTGAAAAAGCTGAAATAAGAGAGATTGAACTATCTACAGTGAGACCTCTTCTAAGAAAACGTGTCAACGGAATTGATGAGGCTATTGAATGGCTCTCAGAAAATCAAAATGCATTGGTGGAGTTGACACTGGTTACGGATACTTTTATAACTCCTTTAGACAGAAGAAAGTTGAATTCTGCTCATCAGGGTATAGTAACGATAATTCCAGAGGTGATTAGCGAGGATTTAAAAGTAGAGAACAGGCATAAGCAGATAGATTTGAACAGAAGTATGGAAGAGCTATTCAGTGACTATTTTACTCATGAGAAAGGTCAAGCTCCGAGTGAAGATATAATGAGCATTTTCAGAGAAATATTGGCAGAGGAGGAAGAAGAATGATACCTATAGAATTAACAATTGAAGGATTATATTCATACCAGAAGAGGCAGACGATAGATTTTAGAAAGTTGACTGATGCAGGACTGTTTGGTATCTTCGGAACTGTTGGAAGTGGTAAATCATCTATATTAGAGGCTATTACTTATGCTATATATGGTAAAACTGATAAACTGAATATTTCAGGTGATAATCGATACTACAACATGATGAACCTGAAATCTGACGAGTTATTAATCGATTTTATTTTTGAAACCGGAAAAGATAGTAATTCGTACCGCGCAATTGTAAAGGGGAAACGAAATAGAAAACGATTTGAGGAGGTTAAAACGTTAGACCATACTGCTTACAGAAAAATGGGAAATGAATGGATTCCTGTAGAAATTAGTGAGCTGGAAAAAGCAATTGGTCTTAATTATGTAAATTTCAAACGTACTATAATAATTCCCCAAGGACAATTTCAGGAGTTTCTTCAACTTGGTAATAAAGATAGAACCACTATGATGAAGGAGCTATTCAATCTTCAGAAGTATGAATTTTTCCATAAAGTGGTTTCTCTGGAAAGTAAAAACAACAACAGGAAAAACCATTTGGATGGCCAGCTTCAGCAGTTAGGGCAGATTGATCCTGAACAAATTAACATATACAGTAAAAAACTTTTAGATCTTGATAAAATAATTGGTGAGCTTAATGATAAAGTTGCCGGACTTAAAAAGGAAGAGGAAGAGCTCAGGAAAATCATGGAGTTGATTCAAAAGAGAGATAAGGCTGAACGTAATTTGAATGTATTAATTAAACAGGAACCTGAATATAAACAACTTAAAATAGAGATTGAAAGATACGAATTATGCGCTATGAGCTTCAAGCATCTGCTCGACTCATTAAAGGAATATCGGAGTAAAGTTCAGTCTCGCAGTGAACTAATTGAATCTGACAAAATTAAACTTGAAACTCTTAACAAAAATATAAAAAAGCTGGAGAAAGAGTTAGGTGATCTAAAACCTCTGTATGAAAAAAGAGATGAACTAAAACGTAAAGCTGATGAACTTGATACATTACTTAAAATAAAACAGCTTGATAAAAGTGTAAAGGAACTTGAATCGAGAGTTGAAAAGGGAGCTGATTTCTGGAAAAAAACCGAACGGAATGTTGGAGATTTAAAAGAAGAGAATGACAAACTTGATGTCAACTTAACTGAGTTAAGAAAAAACTTACCTGATATAGCTTTATTATCAAATATCAGAAACTGGTACAATGAAAAGAATTTAATTGAGCGACAGATTTCAGATATTAACAGAGAAATAGATAAGTATAAAGCTAAACAGAATGAATTAATCAATAAGAAAAATATTCTGCTCAAGGACTACATACAAAAAGGTGAGATTTCAGCAGATATGAGTTTTGATGACTATTATCATTATCTCGAAATATCTCTTGATAATATTAAAAAGAGACAGAGTGAATTCAGAGATCAGGAAGGTCATGTTTTAGTTAAAGCCAAATTGGGAGCTTATGCTGAAAACCTGCAGGAAAATTCGCCCTGCCCTCTTTGCGGTTCTCTGCATCACCCCGATATATTCAGAAGCGAGGATATAGAAGAGCATCTGGAGAGTATCAATACAGAAAAGACTGAATTAGAAAAAGAGTTTGATACCACTTCCTCAATAATAAGGCAATTGAATTTAATTGAAGCAGGTTACAACGAAACAGTATATCATCTAGAAGAATTAAGTAAATCTAAAAATCAAATTACCAACAACTTATCAGTTCATTTAAAATTATTTGTTTGGGATAAGTTCAGGAAGGTTGAAGAACTTGATTCCGCTTTCAGTGAGATGGAGCTTAAACAGGCTAAGATTAAATCATGTGAACTGGAACTACAAGAGAAAGCCAAAGAAATTAAGAATCTCGAAAAAACTCTTGAGCTTGCAAGGGTGAAGCTTGAAAATCTGAGAAAGGAGCTAACAGAAGATAAGACTGAATTGCAGACTTTAAAAGGACAATTGAGGATAATTGAGGTTGAAAAATATAACGAGTTGAATGAAGTTGCGATTTATGAAGAACAGACTAAATTAATTAAAGAACATGACCGAATTGAAAAAGCTTATACAATAGATAATGACAATCTTCAGGAAGAAAGAAAAAAGAGAGATTTATTAAAAGGAAGACTGGATACTAATGTTATTGAATTAGAGAAAGAGAAGTCTGCTATTGTGAAAATAGAGAAAGATATTGATTCGGAGTTGGCAAATTCTGACTTTAAATCTGTTGAAGAGGTTAAAACAATTTTATCTGAGTCAATTAATATTCAAAACGAGAAAAAAAGAGTTGATCAGTTTTATAAAACTCTTTTGGAAAACCGTACTTCATTTGAACATATTAATAAAGAGGTTGGAGGGCAAATATATGATAAGGTTTATCATGATAAATTGAACAGTGAAATCAGGTTGATTAATGATCAGCTGGATATGTTCATTAAAGAAAGAGTTGAGATTGAAATTAATTTGAAAAACTTAAAGAAAAATATAGAAATCCATAATCAATTGCGCAAAGAACTTGAAGATGTTGAGCATAGATCTGAGAATCTGAAGACGATGAAAAGTCTGTTCAAAGCCAGTGGATTTGTAAACTATATTTCATCTGTTTATTTACAAAACCTTTGTAATGCAGCGAATGACAGGTTCTTCCAGTTAACAAGACAAAAACTTAGTCTGGAAATAACCCCGGAAAATAACTTCCAGATAAGAGATTATATGAATGGTGGTAAAGAGAGAAGTGTTAAGACTCTCTCAGGAGGGCAAACGTTCCAGGCCTCATTATCACTGGCTCTGGCTCTGGCTGATAACATTCAGAAGATAACTCAGTCGCATCAGAACTTCTTCTTCCTGGACGAAGGATTCGGATCGTTGGACAGAGAGGCTTTAAGTGTGGTTCTTGACACTTTAAAAACACTACGAAAGGAAAATCGAACTGTAGGCATTATTTCACACGTTGAAGAAATGCAACAGGAAATTGAAGTTCATCTACGCATTGAAAATAGTTCAGAAAGAGGCAGTATTGTTCATTACAGTTGGGAAGAGTAGTACTAAAACTGTATCCGATGCAAACAAATAGTATAAATATTTGTTCATAATATGTTCCTTTAAAAAAAATCATTAAGGCGTATATTAAAAATAAATGATACAGAAAATACTAATCGCAAACCGTGGTGAAATTGCTGTGCGTGTTATGCGAACATGTAAAGAAATGGGCATACAGACTGTTGCCGTTTATTCAGAAGTAGACAGAACATCTAGACATGTAGCCTATGCTGATGAAGCAGTAAAAATAGGTCTTGCGTCTGCTGCTGACAGTTACCTGAATATTGAGAAAATTATTGATGCAGCCAAGAAATTTAAAGCGGATGCTATTCATCCAGGTTATGGTTTTCTTAGCGAGAATGCTGAATTTGCCCGTCGCTGTAAAGAGGAAGGAATTATTTTTATAGGTCCTTCGGCAGAAAGTATTGAGGCAATGGGCGATAAGATATCGGCACGAAAGAAAATGATAGAGGCAAAAGTACCGGTAGTTCCCGGTACATCTGAGGATCTGAAGCCAAAGGATCTGTTCAGAGTTTGTCGTAAAATTGGTTTCCCGGTTATTATTAAGGCAACAGCAGGCGGAGGTGGTAAGGGTATGCGACTTGTTTATAAAGAGAAGCACCTGCAGGAAGCTTACGATGCTGCTAAGTCTGAAGCGATGGCTTCATTCGGGAACGATTCTGTTTACATCGAAAAATATATTGAATCGCCCCACCATGTGGAGATACAGTTTTTGGGTGATACTCATGGTAATGTGGTGCATCTGTACGACCGTGAATGTTCAGTTCAGCGTCGTCATCAAAAGATAATTGAAGAGAGCCCCTCCCCATTTATTGATAAAAAAACTCGCTTGGCGATGGGTGCAATTGCAGTAAAAGCAGCTAAATCTATCAACTATGTGGGTGCCGGCACTATTGAGTTTCTGGTGGATAATGATATGAATTTTTATTTCCTGGAGATGAATACCAGATTACAGGTTGAACATCCTATAACTGAGGAGGTACTTGGTGTTGACATCGTTAAAGAACAGATAAATATAGCAAACGGAAGAAAAATCAGCTTCAGACAGAATCAGCTGCATCAGCGTGGCCATGCGATAGAATGCCGAATTTATGCTGAGGATACAGAGAACAATTTTGCCCCTTCACCTGGCGTAATACACTCTATTCAAACTCCCAAGGGTTTAGGGGTACGAATTGATACACATATATATGCAGGTTACGAAATCTCTATCTTCTACGATTCAATGATAAGCAAACTTATAGTATGGGCAACCAACAGAGATGTCGCACTAGAACGTATGAGAAGAGTGTTGTATGAATATAAGATTACCGGTGTTAAAACCAATATTGATTATCTGCGTCGTATTATGGACAATCTTGAATTTGTACAGGGAAATTACACCACCCATTTTATAGATGAGAATACCAATAAACTTCAAAAAGGGAATGTACTGGAAGATGAGATAGAGGATATGGCTATTATTGCAGCTTATATTGATTATGTAGTAAACAATAACGATACACCAGTTGCTGCAAATGACAACCAGCCCATAAGTAAGTGGCGTGCATTTGGAAAACAAAAAGGAGTTTTAAGAATATGAGAGCCAAAATTGAAAACAGGATACGTGATGTTGAACTGATATCCAAAGATGGTAATAAGGTGGAGATTTCTGTAGATGGAAAAATATATGATATTGATGTTGTAATGTCAGAGAGTGGATTTTGTTCAATAATTCATGAAGGGAGATCTTATAATGCTGAAGCTGTCAGTCATTCAGATGGTAAATATACAATAACCACTAATTTTCGTCATTTTGACATTGAACTGTCAAATCCTCAGAAAAAATATCTCCGAGGCAGGCAGTCCTCAACAGATGAAGTACAGGAGACGATAATCTCTCCAATGCCAGGAAAAGTGATTAAGATTTTAGTGTATGAAAATATGGAGGTTAAACAGGGAGATCCACTAATTGTTGTAGAAGCAATGAAGATGCAGAGCACTTATACTGCCGCACAGGATGCTATTGTTGAGAAGATCCATATTGAAGAGGGTGATTCGGTAGTCAGAGATCAGCTGCTCATTACTTTTAAAACCAATTAAAAAGATTTATAATGACTTTAGAAGATATATATAAAGATTTTAAAGAAAAAGATAAAGCTGCCGAAAATGGAGGCGGTGAGAAAGCCATAGCTAAACAGAAGAAAGCCGGAAAGCAGACAGCGCGAGAAAGAATCAACATGCTTTTAGACGATGACACTTTTGTTGAAATTGACAAGTTTGTACTGCATGACTCGCACAACTATAATATGCAGAATAATAGGGTTCCAGGCGATGGTGTTGTTACAGGATATGGAAAGATTGATGGGAGAATTGTTTACGTATATGCATACGATTTTACAGTTTATGGAGGTTCCCTATCTCGAACTAACGCAAATAAAATTGTAAAAATACAGAAGTTGGCTCTAAAAAACGGAGCTCCGATTATTGCATTGAATGATTCAGGTGGTGCCAGAATTCAGGAAGGTGTAATGGCACTAAGCGGCTATTCAGAGATTTTCAATAATAATGTAAAATCATCAGGAGTAATTCCTCAGATATCCGCAATACTTGGTCCCTGTGCCGGTGGTGCCTGTTATTCACCGGCATTGACCGATTTTATTTTTATGGTCAGGGATGAGAGTTATATGTTTGTTACTGGACCAGATGTAGTAAAAACTGTTACTCATGAGGAATTGACAAAAGAAGAGCTAGGTGGTGCTTCTGTACATTCTTCAAAGAGCGGTGTTGCGCATTTTGTTGGGAACGATGAAGAAGAGACTCTTATGATGATCAGAGAGCTGATTAGCTTTCTTCCATCGAACAATATGGAGGACCCTCCTATGACTTCTACTCGTGATACTAATAATCGAAAGACTCCGGATATTCATAAACTGATTCCTGAAGATTCAAATATACCTTATGATATTAAAAAGCTTATTGAGGAGGTTGTAGATGAGAACTATTTCTTTGAAGTAATGCCTCAATTTGCTCAAAATGTAGTAGTTGGATTTGCAAGAATGGGAGGAAAGCCTGTTGGTATTGTTGCAAATCAACCAGCTTATCTGGCAGGGGTACTTGATATTGACGCATCTGACAAAGCAGCAAGATTTATTCGATTCTGCGACTGTTTTGATATTCCTATAATCACTTTTGTTGATGTGCCCGGATTTCTACCGGGAAGAGATCAGGAGCACAATGGAATTATTCGTCATGGTGCTAAGATTATGTATGCATATGTAGAGGCAACCGTTCCAAAGATAACTTTGATCACACGCAAAGCTTATGGCGGCGCTTATGTTGTGATGTCATCCAAAGAGTCAGGTGCAGATATCAATCTTGCCTACCCTAATGCTGAGATTGCCGTTATGGGTGCAGAAGGTGCAGTAAATATTCTTTACCGATCATCTGTTGGAGAAGATCGTCAGAATGCACTAAATGAGTATAAAGAACTGTTTTCGAACCCATACAGAGCAGCTGAGAAAGGTTACATCGATGAGATTATTCTTCCTGAAAACACACGTTTTAAACTGATTCAGGCATTGGAAATGACTGCTAACAAAACTGCAAGCAATCCTCCAAAAAAACATGGTAATCCTCCTTCTTAGAAAATTATTGGCAGGACTATTTTACTAAAAGACACTGTACTGGATAAAAAGCCCTATGAAGGGCTTTTTACTTTTGTATGTAACTATTTCAAAATTAAAAAGATTTATATAATTATCTTTGCATGATTAATATAATAGTAATCAGTTAATAACTTCAATATGAACTTGAATTGGGTAATTTTAATTATTGGTGGCATATTTGAATCCCTCTTTGCCTTAAGTCTTGGAAAGATGCAGCAAACCACCGGTAAAGATATGTTAGGGTGGTTAATTGCCTTTATCCTATTTGTTTCTTTAAGTATGTTGCTACTTTTTAAATCGATGGGTGGTGAACATCCTATTCCCACAGGTACAGCTTATGCTGTTTGGGCTGGAATTGGTGCAGTGGGAACAGTTGTGCTTGGAATATTAGTCTTCAAAGAACCTGTTACATTTTGGAGAATCTTTTTTCTTAGTACACTTATATTATCAATAATAGGTTTGCAGTTAACCTCTACAGTAGCAAAATAAAGTCTTCATTATATTTTAGTTGTGGTTATATTTCATTTGATTTGAGTATTAATCTTAATTAATATGATACTTATTCTCGATTGATGTGAGTCCTGTAAACGATTTGAAGGGGCTTGTTGATAACTTGTTGATATGTTGTTAACAACCTGTTTATATGTTGTTTATAATTACAAGTAAAAATATTTGCTTTATATTTTGTATAAATATTATATTTGCCATGAACAAAAACGATAATGAGTTCGTTTATATTCAAAAGAAATAGGAGTTCTTTGACATTTTGTACAAATCAGTTAGATTCTTATTCTAGAGATGAATAAAAGTATTTATCCAGTGATGGATATAATATTTGTTCAATCTCCAATGTTTATGAAGTAATAAACTGAAAAGTTTAATACGTATGGACTGAATAAAAAATCTATTGCAATTGTGAACTTGTAACTACAGTTGTTTTTGGCTTGAGATGCACTATAGGATTTAAAAAGTTTTGTTTTATATCAAAAGTATAAATAGCTGTTTGTAAGTTCTTTGAGTAAATCGAAAATTAGAATATATTACAAACTCGTACTTATCTCATTATTGGGAGAAAACGACAGTAATAAATTCTAAGCTGAATATTATTTTACATTAGTATAATTCATTCTGCTTCACAATTTAGAAATTTATTATCAAACGATTAATTGTTATCGATCCGAATGATATATAATACTTCTCATAACTGTTTAATCAGCTTCAAACACTGATTAGGAAGTAATTAGAAGTATCTGAATTCTGAAGTATCCGCTCACAGATAAGTATTGAACCTCAAAGTTCAATTTCTAATCTTAGATTTTCGAGAAATTCTAAAGAATTGAATACATCTTCATAATTTGCGCTGAATGTGCAAAAAGAAGAGAACTCCTTCCATATAATTAAAAGCCCCTGTAAAAAGGGGCTTTTTTTATGAATTAGATTTAGATTTTGTATTGGTAAATTATTATCTGTATCTAGTTTATTGTTAGTATCATACGGTTGTCAGTTGCCATTTTTCGGATATTTAAAATTGCATACCGCATCCGACCAAGTGCTGTGTTTATACTTACACCGGTTATATCTGCAATTTCTTTAAAACTTAAATCCTTATAATAACGCATCTCCAATACTTCACGCTGTTGTTCCGGCAGATAACATATAAGTCTCTTAACATCCTCAAGTACTTGCGTTTTAACCATCTTTGATTCGATAGTTTCCTCGCAGAAAGAGGGATTGTTAAACAAGTCAGCCTCATTCTCATCATTGGAGATAATTTTCTCATTCTTTTTCTGCCTGAAATGGTCGATAATAAGATTATGAGCAATTCGCATTATCCATGATTTAAATCTGCCTGATTCAGTATATTTACCCTGCTTAATTGTTATTATTGCTTTGATAAAGGTATCCTGGAATATATCTTCTGCCAGACCGTTATCTCTAACAGTGTGATAAATGTAGTTGTAAACTAATTGTTTGTGCCTGTTTAATAGAGTGTCAAACGCTATATCATTGCCCTCTGAATAAGAAACTACCAGTTCCTCATCGGACATTTTAGAATAAATATCCATGCTTTACTTATTAAATTGTTATGTAAAATTTAATTGTGTAAAGAGGACTTATAGGCTATTAATTTTTGCGTTTGTTATTTATCTGTAACAAAGAAAAACAAAATAAATTCTAATTCCAAGAAAGAGAAATAAAAAAAACATATCGTACTGCAGCATATAGAGTGTTGAAAAAATAAAAAGGGGCAAACTTAATTGTTGCCCCTTATATTTAATTTAACTGTTTAAAACAGTTAATCTATTTTACTTCTGCCAGATCAGCAGGCTTATAGTATGCTATATCCTCTACTCTGGCTTCTGTAATAAATTTGTGGTTCTTTATAACTTCTATATGACCAAAGTGAATGTATACTTCAGCACTTCTACGGAACAGATCCTGATTTTTATTAGCATCCTGAAGAAGAAGATGCCCACAAATAATATGCGCAGCACAATCAACTAACCTGCGAGCGTGGAAATCAAGATATTCATCATCTTTTTGTGAAGTTACTAGCTCAGTGAGTTGTTCGTACATCTGAGTCATCTCAGCAAGCGTTCTCTTTAATGGCTCTAATTCAGGGACAACCGTCATTGCTTCATATTCTTTTATTCGTTGAAGGTACGTACCTGTTGTAACATGTCTGATAGCTGCTATAACCTGTAGTTGTGTTGTACCTTCGTAAATATTGGTAATACGTGCGTCTCGATAGAGTCTTTCACACTTATAGTCTTTCATATATCCTGATCCACCATGAATCTGAATTGCATCGTAAGCATTCTGATTGGCATATTCACTGCTCATTCCTTTACCCAGAGGTGTGAATGCATCAGCTAAGCGGGAAAAATATTTCATTTCATTCCTCTCTTCAGGTGTTAGCTTGCGTTCTTTACTAATATCCTCAAGTGTTTTATACATATCAACAAAACGACTTGTTTCATAAAGCAATGTGCGTGAAGCATCTGTTTTAGCCCTCATATTTGCAAGCATTTCATACACAGGAGGAAAGTTTATTATGGCTTTACCAAATTGACGACGCTCCATTGCATAGTTGTATGCTTCACGTGTTGCCGCTTCAGATATACCAACAGATTGAGCCATAATTCCCAGACGTGCGCCATTCATTAATGACATTACGTAGCGTATGAGTCCTAATCTTCTACTGCCAACAAGCTCTGCTTTTGCATTCTTATAAACTAGTTCACAAGTTGGTGCACCCTTTATACCCATCTTATTTTCTATACGACGTACATTAACACCTCCGCTGTTTTTGTCGTAAATAAACATTGATAAACCACGTGCATCTTTAGTGCCATCTTCCGAACGGGCTAACACCAGATGAATATCAGCATCACCGTTTGTGATAAATCGCTTAACACCATTCAGATACCATTGATCTTCTTTCTCGTTATATGTAGCCTTTAGCATTACTGCCTGCAAATCAGAACCTGCATCTGGCTCAGTTAGGTCCATAGACATGGTTTCTCCTTTGACTACACGAGATATATATTTATCTTTTTGCGCTTCGTCTCCAAATTCGTAGATTGTTTCACCACAGTCCTGCAACATCCATATATTCTGAAAACTGGCATCAGCACGACTTACTATGTCTGCACTCATCATATAAGGGACCATAGGAAAATTTAGTCCACCATATTTGCGTCCGAAACGCATCCCCATAAGCTCAGCTTTAATAAGCACATCAAGATTTTCTTGTGTATTGGTTGCATAAGTTACCCTTCCATCTGAAACAGTGGGACCAGTGTGATCTACCTCTTCAGCATTTGGATCAATTACTTCTCCACATATTTCTCCAACTACCTCAAGTACTTTGTCGTAACTGTCCATTGCATCTTCAAAGTCAATTGGTGCGTGATCGTATGTTTCGCTTTCAGTGTAATTTCTCTCTCTCAGTTCCACAATTCTCTTCATAAGTGGGTGCTGAAGATAGTGACGAAATTGTGGTGTATCTGTATAAAAGTTTGCCATATTTGTTTTTTGTTCAATTTCTTATTTCTAAGGTAAGATTTAGGTTTTCTTACTTACTGTTTTTCTTATAATATTTAATCATCTTAGGGATGACGTTTTCAACTTCACCTGTAATAACATAATCTGCAATCGAATTAATAGGTGCACTTGGATCATTATTTATAGAAATAATGATGGAGCTCTCTTGCATACCGGCAATATGCTGTATCTGACCAGAAATTCCGCATGCTATGTATACCTTAGGACGAACTGTAACACCCGTTTGTCCAATTTGACGTTCATGTTCAGCAAATCCTGCATCAACTGCTGCTCTTGAAGCTCCTACTTCGGCACCAAGTAAATCAGCAAGTTTATAAAGTAAATCGAAGTTCTCTTTAGATCCAACTCCATAACCTCCGGATACTATTATTGGAGAATTCTTGATATTAACTTTTGACTTCTCTATATGACGGTCGATTATTTTTACAATTAGATCTTTATCATTTACATAATCATTTACATCATATTTAATTGTTTCGCCCTTATAGAATGGATCGAAGATCTCTTTTTTCATTACACCTTCCCTTACCGTTGCCATTTGAGGACGATGATCCGGATTTACTATATTTGCTACAATATTTCCGCCGAATGCAGGCCTTATCTGATAAAGTAAATTCTCATATACTTTACCCTCTTTTTTGTTTTCATGATTACCAATCTCAAGTGAAGTGCAGTCGGCAGTTAGACCACTACCTAAAGAGGATGAAACGCGAGGACCTAAATCTCTACCAATTATAGTTGCTCCTAAAAGACAAATCTGAGGTTGTTCTTCTTTAAAAAGTTTCACTAAAATTGATGTATGCGGCAAGGTTGTGTAGGGTGCTAGTCGCTCATCATCAAAAACATGCAGCACATCAACGCCATAAGGGAAAATCTGTTCTCCCACTTTCTCGAGATTAATACCGGCAGCAATTGCTTCAACCTTGCACCCAAGTTGATTTGCAAGGGAACGCCCTTTGGTTAACAGTTCCAGGCTGACATCAGCTACTATGCCATCTTCAATCTCTAAATATACAAATAAGTTATTCATTCTTACTTTTTCTATAGTTTTCTGATTTTTTTACTAATTAAACTCTTTGCTCAGCCAATTGTGTGATTTTCTAAAAGTTCTTTTATTAGTTCTTCTATTTCAAAATCGCTGTCGGATATATGTTTACTCTCCTTAGTTTGAAAGACAACATTCTCTGTCTTCTTTACTTTAGTAGGTGAGCCTGATAATCCACACTGAACAGGATCAGCTTCAACATCTGCCACACTCCATTCGGTTAGATTTAGGAATGGGCGACTATCATAAATATCGATATAATCTAGATTTTGAACCTGACGTTCTGTAACTGTTTTTGCATGTTTGTACTTAAGCAACAACTTAGCATTTCTTGGTCTGCATGAACGCGCAGAACCGTTTACAGTAATGAGAACCGGAAGAGGACATTCAACAATTTCTACTCCGTTATCTAATCTGCGTTTAATTCTTATGCTTTTTTCTTCTATATTTTCAATACTCTCAGCATATGTAATTTGAGGAATGCCTAATTTTTCAGCAACTTGTGGTCCTACTTGAGCGGTATCTCCATCTATTGCTTGACGACCAGAAAATATAAGATCAAATTTCCCTATTTTTCTAATTGCCATAGATAAAGCATAAGAGGTTGCTAAAGTATCTGCACCTGCAAAAGCTCTGTCTGTTAATAGTACTCCATCATCTGCTCCTCTAAAAAGCCCTTCGCGCAAGATGTCTGCTGCACGCCCCGGTCCCATTGTAAGAATAGTAATTTTTGTTCCGGGAAAACGATCTTTTACTTCAAGAGCCTGTTCGAGCGCATTGAGATCTTCGGGATTAAAAATTGCTGGCAATGCAGCTCTGTTCACTGTACCATCGGCTTTCATAGCATCCTTCCCAACGTTGCGGGTGTCGGGGACCTGCTTAGCCAACACAATAATGTTAAATGCCATCTTTAAGATTGTTTCAATTATAAGTTTTTCATAAAAGTACAAATATACAAAAAATCACTTTTCATAATGTTCTTTTGATGATATAAATCAGTTAAAATTAAAGCAAAGTGCGAAGAAAAATAACAATTTATCAGGTTAGAAATATTATAAATAATCTATACCTGATTACAAAAACCTTTACTTCAACAAATATGTTAATTAAATGTGATATATTTGTTGTATTCTTTTTGTGCTTAACAGATCAACAGATAATATGAAAAAGATTTCTCACTATATTTTATTTTCAATCATAGGTATTTTGCTTTCAAGCTGCTCAGGCTTGAAATATTTAACAGTGGAAACACTTGAGCCGGCTCAGGTAAATCTTCCTGATAATATTCTAAGAGTAGCCGTCGTAAATAATGTTGTTCAGCAGCCAGATGAAATCGGTCATGATCTAATTAAGTTAGGTAGCAATAGTACAGAAAGAGAAAAAGCTTCATCCGACAGTATAGCAATTTTCTATACAGAAGCTCTAACTCAATTTCTTGATGAGGCAGATTATTATCAGCGTGTAACATATTATAGTAAACCTCTGAGAGAAGATTCTGATTTTTTTATGGAGAAACCCCTATCTCCTGAAAGGATGAATGAAATTAAAAGTGAAACAAGATCAGATGCTGTTATATCTCTTGATAAGCTTATTATTGAAACAAATAAGAGAGAGCATTTCAGACAGTTTGGATCTACATATGCTGATTTGAAGGGTAAGATTTATTCAATAATCCGCGTATATTTACCTACAATGAATGGGAAAATACCTGCTGTTCAATACACAGACAGTCTATATTGGGAAGGTTTTGATCTGCAGGATAATATAATGTTTACAGAAGTAAAACTGCCTTCAAGAGAAGAGGCGATGAAGTTATTAGCAATCCATGCAGCAGAAAAAATGAGCAATGTTTTTGCTCCTCATTGGGAAATGCAAGACAGGTGGTATTATACAATGCCGAATAAATATATGCGTGAAGGTGAAACTTATGCTAAAGTTGCAGACTGGAATAATGCTATAATTAAATGGGAATCGTTTTATAATTTACAATCAAACAAAACTTCAAAAGCTAAAGCAGCAAGTAATATAGCTCTTGCCTATGAAATGTTAGACAATATGGTAGAAGCATTTGAATGGGCTAAAGAGGCAAATAAACTTTTCAATGAATCAACCTCACCTAATTCACTGGAAAGAAGAAGGTCACAGTTGTATATGAACGAAATTGAAAGAAGGCGAAGTAATTCCAACAGGATTGATTTATGGGAATAATAACTTCCATTTTTACTAACGTTTGCTGTTTATCACATTTTACGTTAAATTAAGGCAGTTAGAAAAAAAATAAGTGAAGTTCTTACGTGAATTAAAAAAAAATGGTACCTTTGTCTTTGAATCTGCGACAGTAAAATAAACTCATACTACTGTTAATTATTTACAAATTCATTCAAAACTCAATTATATCCACCGAGCTTTTTTACGTTTTATGGAATAGATACCTCCGTAATTAAACCGGGATATAATTCGAACATATCATTTATTCAATAACCATAACGAATTTCAAATAATCTACATGGCTTATAACATTATTGAGCTTAATGAAAAGCTTACAACAGAATTACGGGTCCTTGCAAAAGAGATGGGAATAAGACGCCCTGATGCATATAAAAAAGAGGAGCTAATCTATAAAATTCTTGATGAGCAAGCAATTGCTGAAACTAAAAAACTAACCTCTGACAGTGGTTCCAGACAAGGTAATAAAGGAAGAAATGCTTCTGACAATAATACAAAGAACCAAAAAAACAGAGATAATAAATCTGAATCAAAATCAGCTTCAGTAAAAAAAGTAGAGTCAAAAAAAACTGAACCTGAAAAATCTGAAACTAACAACAAGGATCTGATTAAAAGTCAAAATCAGTCAAATAATGTTTCTGTTCAAACTGAAAAGAAAGATAACCAGCAGAGTGTAAAAAACACACCGTCAAAAAATATATCTCAATCTCCAAATAAAGCGGTAGAAAAAGTGGCAGAAAAATCAACACCTGAAATCATTAAAAACACAACTGCCAATAGCCAGGATAAAAAGGAGAATGTGAAGGAAATTAAGGATGACTCTGTACAAAAACCAACTGGAAGGCCAATTCAGCTGGTATTTAGATCATCTAAACATCGTAATGAAGAAAAGAAGAGTGCTCCTGCTCCAGTAACATTGCCACCTGTTGTAGCAGAGGACCCCGAGGCTGAATCAGAAAAAGCAGCAAGTGCTGCAATCCCACCAGTTGAAAAGATGTCAATTCTGGATCTTATAACACCATCCCCAATTCAGTCTAAACCTCAGCAACAAAATCAACAGACAAAGTCTCAATTAACTACTCAACCACAGAAACAGAAAGAAAAAGAACCATCTTATGATTTTGATGGAATTTTAACTGCTTCTGGCGTTCTTGAAATTATGTCTGACGGTTATGGATTTTTACGTTCATCTGATTACAACTATATGTCATCACCAGATGATATATATGTCTCTCAGTCGCAGATCAGACTGTTTGGGCTTAACACAGGGGATGTTGTAGAGGGACCAATTCGCCCTCCAAAGGAAGGTGAAAAGTTTTTTCCACTGGTTAAAGTAGATCGACTAAATGGACGCAACCCTGATGCTGTACGTGACCGCGTTCCGTTTGATCATTTGAAACCATTATTTCCGGATGAGAAATTCAATTTAACAAAAGGTCATAATGACAATCTTTCATGCAGGGTGGTTGATATGTTTACGCCGATAGGTAAAGGTCAGCGTGGATTAATTGTGGCACAGCCTAAAACTGGTAAAACAGTTCTTCTGAAAGATATTGCCAATGCAATTGCTGACAATCATCCTGAAGTGTATATGATTATACTGCTAATTGATGAAAGACCTGAAGAGGTAACTGATATGGAGCGTAGCGTTAATGCTGAAGTTATTGCGTCTACCTTTGATGAGCCTGCAGACCATCACGTAAAAATTGCTGAAATAGTACTTAACAAAGCAAGACGATTAGTTGAATGTGGTCATGATGTGGTAATTCTGTTAGACTCTATCACTCGTCTAGCAAGAGCATATAATACAGTTCAACCGGCATCAGGTAAAGTACTTTCAGGAGGTGTTGATGCAAATGCATTGCACAAACCTAAACGCTTCTTTGGAGCAGCAAGAAATATTGAAAATGGTGGTTCACTAACTATAATTGCTACTGCTCTTACCGATACAGGTTCTAAAATGGATGATGTAATATTCGAAGAGTTTAAAGGTACAGGTAACATGGAACTTCAGCTTGATAGAAAATTATCCAACAAGAGAATTTTTCCTTCTGTGGATATTATAGCTTCAAGTACACGTCGTGATGACCTGCTACTATCAGAAGAAACTCTTAATCGTATGTGGGTATTACGTAACTTCCTTTCTGATATGAACTCTGTTGAAGCAATGGAATTCTTACTTAATAGATTAAGACGTACATCTAACAATGAAGAATTTTTAATCTCAATGAATGATTGATAATCAAGTAAACTAACACTTTTATAAAAGAAATAACGCGGTAACTTTTAAGTTTTCCGCGTTATTTCTTTTTACTCAAAAACCTGTCCAACAATTTCTTATTTTATCTCCATATATCATCTGGATATTGCACATTATCCAAAAAAAGTGCATTTCCGGGAACAGAATCACCAGCAACTTGTCTGTTTTTAGCATTTATAATTCTAATGAGACCTTTCTCGTCGAGTCGTCCTCTGCCAGCTTCCAATAATGTTCCTACAATTGCCCTTACCATATTGCGTAAGAATCGGTCTGCTTTTATTTCGAAAACATATAAATTACCCATTCGTTTCCAGACGGCATATTCTATACTGCAAATATTTGTTTTTACATCAGTATGAAGTTTACTAAAACTTGTAAAGTCCTTTGTTTGTATTAATAATGGACAAAGAGCATTCATCTTATCAATATCTGGAATAAAATTCACTCTATAGGTAAGTTCATGATGAAAAGGATCTTTCTCTGTTGTTATATAATATTTATATGTTCTGGAAATAGCGCTAAAACGTGCATGCGCATCAGGCTTTACCTCATTTATTGAAAAGATTGCAATATCTTTAGGTAGAAAACTATTTAGTTTGAAAACCAAATCTTCAGATGAGAAAGGATCTCCAACCCAATCAAAGTGTGCTATCATTTTACTGGCATGTACACCTGCATCTGTTCTGCCTGCACCCACAACTTCAACTTCTGAACGAAGAATTGTAGATAGTGCATATTGCAGCTTTTCCTGCACACTTAAACCATTAGGTTGTATTTGCCAACCAACATAGTTTTTCCCGTTATATGAGAGTGTTATAAAGAAACGCGCCATTGAAAATTAATAATTAACCATTCATCTCTCTCAAACGGATCTTAGTAAGTACCTGTTTGGTGTTAAGCGTAAAATCTCCATCCATCATCCAAGAGTAGTAACTCGGTTCATTTTTTAACACTTCAGAGACAGGTTTCCCTTTGTGTTTCCCAAAGTTAAACACTTCTACCCCACTCTCGTTTAAAACGATACGACCTGCCAAGTCAACATTATTATTAAAACTTGAATATTCTTTTGATAAAGAATCCACACTATTCTCAAGATCAGGATATCGATCCAATTGAGACTTTAGAACCTCATATGTAGCAATTACATCAGCCTCAGCAGAATGTGCATTCTCTAATTTTTTATTACAATAGAATGAATATGCTGCCTCAAGAGTGCGTTGCTCTTTTCTGTGGAAAATTATTTGAACATCTACAAATTTTCGCTTACTTATATCAAAATCTACTCCAGCCCTCAGAAATTCTTCTGCTAACATTGGAACGTCAAAACGACTGGAATTAAATCCTGCCATGTCACATCCCTCCAACATTTCTGAAAGTGATTTAGCAATTTGTTTAAATGTAGGACAGTCCTTAACATCCTCATCTGTAATACCATGAATTGCAGTTGATTCAGGCGGGATAGGCATTTCCGGATTAATACGTCTGGTTCTCGATTCTTCTTTCCCGTTAGGATAAACTTTTAACAGAGATATTTCGATAATGCGATCACGTGTTATATTGATCCCGGTAGTTTCTAAATCAAAAAACACTAACGGGTTTTTCAGCTTTAATTCCATTTTAACGTTTTAAATTGATTAGTCATTTAACATCATCGGCATTAAAAGAGTCAGCATATCTTCATTAGTCTCTTGTTCTACAGGGAGAATAAGTCCGGCTCTTGATGGATCAGACAATTCAATTCTAACATCGGAACTTGGAATGTTATCTAATATTTCTATTAAAAAAGCAGCTTTGAAACCTATATTCATTACATTTCCTGTGTAAGAACATACTATTGTTTCCTCTGCAGCTGTGAGAAAATCAATATCTTGTGCAGTTATTACTATTTTCTCTTCTGATAATTGCAATTTAACCAATCCTATTGATGGATTTGAAAATACGGACACCCTCTTTAGTGCATTAAGCAGAGTTAATCTGTCTAATGTAACAGTATTGCTGTTATTTTGAGGAATCACTGAGTTATAGTTCGGATATCTTCCTTCTACAAAACGACAAATCATTTTATAATCACTCATTGTGATATATGCATTATTTTCATCAAAGTTTATTGTCACTGTACCTGTTTCCTTTGGTAAAAGAGCCTTTAATAGGTTAGCAGGTTTCTTAGGTAGAATAAAAGAAGATCGACCTTCACCCTTTGCTTCGGTGGTTGTAACTCGAACTAATTTATGTCCATCTGATGCTACAAATGTGAGGTTATCAGATGTTATATCAAAGTAAATTCCGTTCATTACAGGGCGGAGTTCATCATCAGCAGTTGCAAAAACAGTTCTGTTAATTCCAGACATTAGCATATCTGCTTCTATTGTGAGACTCATAGAAGTCTCTTCTTTCAAAGGTTTTGGTTCAGGATATTCATCACCTTTTAATCCTACAAAATTATATTTTCCGTTATGGTAATAAATAAAGACCTCCAGAGTTTCATCATTTATATCAAATGTTAAAGGTTGATCAGGAAGCTCTCGTAAAGGATCCAGAAGGTTTTTAGCATTGATTGCAAGACTACCTTCTCCTTCTGCATTATTCACTTCAATCCATGTTTCCAGACGTGTTTCACTATCTGCAGCAGTCAATGTAAGCTTATTACCCTTTAACTCCAGCTTAAAGCAGTCCAGTATAGGTAATGTACTTTTGGAATTAATGACTCTACTAATTGCCTGCAGATGATTCAACATCGTAGCGCTTGATGCTATAAATTTCATGTCAGTATGTTTTTTTTAATTCTTTAGCAAATATATGAAATATTCTTGGAGCTCCGGCTGTTTTAAGGATTTCTTTTTTTCTGTACTTCTCTCTTTAAATGCTCCTTTTTATTTTGATTTATTCATCTATTATCTTCTGTTTCTTGGATGATGTTCAATTATTTCCTGCCTTAAAAAAGTTCTGTCTATATGAGTATAAATCTCTGTTGTTGCTATTTTCTCATGTCCAAGCATTTCCTGAATTACTCTTATATTCGCACCTCTCTCTAAGAGATGAGTTGCAAAGGAGTGACGAAAAACATGAGGACTAACATCTTTCCTGATACCTGCAGCCTCTGCATACTGTTTAATAAAATAAAAAACAGTTATACGTGACAATGCAGTACCTCTTCGAGAACTTACAAAAACAATATCTTCATAACCCTTCTTTATATAGATCTGACCTCTATATATCAACCAATTATTTATCTCTTGAATTGCTGTTTCAGATATAGGAACAAGTCGCTGTTTATCACCTTTCCCCACTACCCTTATAAATCCTTCATCAAAATATAAGTCAGAAAAACGCAGATTAGTTATTTCAGAAACTCTCAGTCCGCAACTGTAAAGTGTTTCAATGATAGCATAGTTGCGTGTACCCTCCAAGGTTGAAACATCAATCACAGAAAGAATCGAATCTATTTCTTCAATTGATAATACAACTGGCAATTTCAATCCAGTTTTAGGTGAATCAAGCAAATCTGTTGGATTATCTTCTCTGTAATTATCCAGCATAAAATACCTAAAGAATGATTTTAGTGCTGAAATAACCCTTGACATGGATCTTGGAGAAAGATTATTATCATATAATCCAGCTAGAAACTCCTCCAGATCGGATGTTTTTATTGAAATAAGAGATAACTTTTCTTCTTCTATAAATAATAACAACTTATTTAAATCACGGATATATGCTTCAATTGTGTTTTTAGATAATCCTTTCTCAAAAAGTAAATATCTTCGGTATTTATCTGTGACATTTTTTAGATTCATATCATTTATTAATTAAATGACTGCTTAGTTCAACTCCCTCTTCAATACTATATTCTATAGCATTCATTAAGTAGTTTATATCTTCCTTACTTACATGTTTATTCCTCTCTAACTGTTCCATAATGCCGACTACCTTCTCATGTCCTATCATGCGAAACAGAGGCAGCATTTTATGTGAAATTTTGCTGATACTCACAAAATCATTATCCTTTATTGCATTCTTCAGAATCAACTCACTTTCCTTGGTTTCATTGATAAATGATTTTAGTATTTCACTTGATGCATCAATATCATCTTTTACAAACTCAATTAATGCACTTACACCATTTAGCTTAAGATTATAATCCTCAGAAGAGTTTATAAAAGAACTGTTTATATATTTTGAAATCTTTTCGTAAAGTTGATTAAAGTTGAAAGGTTTACTTATGAAATCTTTAAAACCGGCAGCTTGAATCATCGATATAGAAATATCAGATCTGGCAGAAAGTGCCAAAACAGGAATTTCGACATTTTGATCTCTAAGCTTTTCATTGACACTTCTCACCAAATCAAAGCCTGATTTATCTCCTAATTGAATATCTATGAGAATGATATCAAAATTATTACTATCTATAATACCTAATACATTATCCGGATTTGATTCAGTTGTACAATTAATTTCTTTCTTCTGGACTATCTCTGACATCATTTTCAATTGAACAGGATCATCATCAACATAAAGCATTGACACATCTTTCAAATCATCATATTTTGAAAACCCTTTCCGGTCTTTATCTCTATCTGTAATAACATTTAAAGGGATTTCAACAACAAATTCAGATCCCTCACCTTTGGTTGAAGTAAAACTAATCTCACCGTTGACAACCTTTACGAATCCTTTTGTAATAGCTAGCCCCAAGCCACTACCTTCAACATGTTCTCCTTTGTTATTATTTTTTATGAATTGCTTGAACTCGTTGAAAATATCCTCCTGATCTTCAATGTCAATTCCCTCTCCTGTATCTGCAACTGCAAAATTTAGAACTGTTTTTGAATCTGTCTCATGTGTATTAGCAAGAATTGTAATTTGACCATGAGAGGTATATTTCACTGCATTTGAAATTAGATTACTGAAAATATGCCATAAAACGTAATTATCACCAAAACATAGCATGCCTTCGGGTATCTTATTTTCAACTTTAAACTCGAGACCTTTTTTATCAGCCAAGGGCTTGAAGCTATTTGTTGATTCCTCAATCAGAGAGTATAAACTAAATTCTGATTCCTGTAATTGCCAGCCCCCTTTATCAAGCTTATGAAAGTCGAGTAATGTTGAAACAAGCTGTAAAACATTTTGGGCTGATAATTTAATATTCTGGAGATAAAAATTGCTCTTCTTATTATCCTTTTCCTCAATCATAAGATCGATATAACCCAATATTGAACCTGTAGGAGCTTTAATGTCGTGGGATATTGTAAGCATCAGCATCTCCCTGTAGCTAAGCAAGTCCGTTATACGTTTATTGGATTGCTCCAATTGCATGCGATATCGATGACTTTTATTGATATCAATTAAAAATAATACTGCGAAAATTATTGCAAAAATTATAGAAAGCAAAGAAACAACAAACATTGTATTTTGTGACCTGGATATTGCTCGAGACCTCTCACTGATTAATAATAGTGATTTTTTAATCTCTTCATGTTCAATATTCTTTAACAATTCATCTATTTGAGAGGTGAGCATTCTGTTGGTTTGACTCATTACCTCCTGTCTTCTGATCAAATCTGTATGAATCTCTCTTTGTCTTCTTAAATCAAGTCTTTCTGAATAAATAACTTTATTAATAATTGTATCCACAATAAGTCGGAACTCTACATCAGATACCAGGGTTTTGTTTTCAATTACTATTGTAGAGTCCTGTTTAGCATTAAAAACATCGCGGACACGATTAATAAAACTTTTTCGCTCACCTGTAATAACAATTGTATCACTTCTTGCTATATTTGGATTACTTATATTTATCTTTTCAAGATAATCTGAGATATCTCTGTTTAATTCTTTTGGAACATATCTACTATCAGTCTCTCTTATAATATTTGGAGATTTACTAATAGAGTCAAGTAATGAAGAAATATCTAATAAATTCTCACTTTTGATTTTCATTAAAAGACTGATACTGTCAAGTTTATTTTTTCTAATTTCATCATCAGTGTACTCTTTTAATCTTTCAAGGTTCTTTTTCACAGCAGGTATCAGAGAATCATATTTAGCATAATACTGTTCAGCTCCCTCAGAAGTCAGCAAGTCCTGCTCACTTTCAACCTCATAAAGCATAGAGAGAATATTACCTACTATAATCAATTCAGAGGTATCTTCATTTCGTACTTTCTTATTAGAAAAATCCACCAGATTATTATATAAAGCTATCAGACCTGTTATCATTACAGAAACAACTAAAAGATAGCTTAATATAACACTCACTTTAATATTTGAAGCCCCTTTTTTCTTCATTACATAAGGATTATACCTTTACATTATATAGCTTTATTTTATTATACAATGTTTTTCTGTCAATATTAAGAATAGAAGCAGCCATTGTCTTATTTCCTTTTGCCAATTCAAGTGCCTGACAGATTTTCTCTTTCTCGTAATACTCCTTTCTCAGACTTTGGATACTTCTTTTAATTGGCTTCTGACTTTCATCTTTCGATTTTTCATAATTAAAAAGGTCATCTATTAAATCAGCTTTTATTACGCTTTCTTCAGTTAGCAAAGCTGCTTTTATAATAATATTTTTAAGCTCTTGTATATTACCGGGCCAATCATACTCAACAAGTTGCTTCTGAATTACAGGGTCAATTTCTGTGATTTCTTTGTTTAATGTAAAATTTGCAAATCTGAGGAAATGTGTAGCAAAAAAGATAATCTGTTGCGCTCTTCCTTTAAGTGAAGGTAATATCACACAATCCTCTATTATGAGATTGTATAGTTTAGGTGTAAGTATCTTTTGTAGATCTTCAGGCTTTTTCTCAGAACTCAAAATAACCTGAGTAAACTCTTCATCTCTGCTCTGTCTTGTAATTATTTTTAATAAATCATCCTGCAAAAAATTATTCAGCTGATCTATTTCTCGTACATAAAAGAGACCACCCTTTGCATTTTCAAACTTCTCCTTCAGTTTTAATTCTCCCTCTTTTATCTGACTTTTATTACTCTTTTTGCTAACAATATCATTCGCATCCAAACAAACAAGCGGTTTAGATCCATTAATCCCTTTTTCGTATATATATTTTACTGCTGAAAACTTCCCTGTACCTCTATCACCTAATATTAACAGGTGTGTGTTATTTTCTGCTGTATTGTTTAGTTGTCTGAATAGTTGTTTATAATCTTCATCTGGAGGTGTTATATAGTCATTCTTAACAGGATTATTTCGATTCGAAATTTCAAGCTTTAAAAAAGCTTCATCAATTTTATTGAATAATTTCTCCGGATCAATTGGTTTTGATATGTAATCCACTGCACCGTTTTTCATTGCTTCAACTGCTGAATCAATATCTGCAAAACCTGTCATCATGATAACAAGAATATCCGGATCATATTTTTTAACCCACTTTAAAAATGCAAACCCGTCTGTATCTGGCATCATTATATCACTAAGGATCATGTCATATGGGGACTCCCTTACCTTCTCTTTAGCTTCTTCGGCATGAGAAGCTGTATCAACATTGAATCCTTTTTTAACTAACCAGGATTTCAACATCAGGCAAACGGTTAAATTATCATCAATTACAAGTATTGTTTTATTCATCTTTAATTAAACATATGTAAATTACCCCTTTTTTTCTTTTTCGAGCTCTTTAGGTAATACATAGGAGGAATATAACAAGAATATTCCGCCTGCCACCATAACTAATACCCATTCATTCCTGTTTTTAAACATCAGATAGGTAGCAGCAATCATTAACAGGCATGATAATATCTGGAAGTTATAAAGTCTTTTTCCTCTTATGCTCTTGCCGGAGTAAGGACTGGTAACTGTAATTACTGAAAACAGTGCAACAGAAAATGCCATAACCCATGAAGCCGCTAAAGGGTAAAACATAAATAGTAATGCAGATAAAAGGATTAATATCCCTGATATTTTAAATAAAATACTTTTCATAATTATTTATAGCTGATTCATATTTTCAAATCTTCAATGATCAAATGCAAAAGCTACTATTTTATTTATGATCAATAATAAAAATTTCTTCGTTTTCTTTTTTCATGAAATAATTCTCACGAGCAAACTTTTCAAGGTCATCTGTGTTTGATTGTAATTCATCTAATTTCTCTTTGTCTGACTTTGACTGGTTCTGATAAAATTCAATCTGTGCTTCAAGGTCTTTTATTTGAGATTCATTCCTTAATCTTTTTAGTATACTACTATCACTAAAAAAGAAGAGCATAAGAATAAGTACCAAAAGAATGATAATTTGAGTTACAGTTAATCCTGCCACTCTTTTAGTCCCAAATTTTTTAATATTATCTTTCATTCAGACTTGTTCACTGAAGGTTTGATTTATAAAACAAAAATAGATTTTTTTTTCTACTTTTGCTAATCAATGTGTGATAATTATCTAAAATATCACTTGTGCAGTTTAGGCTGTTTGCACAATAAAAAGTATCTTTACAGGCTAGTTAATAATTTTAGCTACAAAACAAGTTTAATATATATTTAAATTCAGCATGAGAAAAGTTTCTTTGATTATTCTTCTGGTTTTGTTTACCACATCCTTAACATTTCCATGTACTAATTTATTGGTAGGAAAGAAAGCATCCACAGATGGTTCAACAATTATATCCTATGCGGCCGACTCATATGGGCTCTATGGAGAGTTATATCACTGGCCTGCAAAAGAGTATAAACCTGGTGAAATGCTAAAAGTTTATGAATGGGATAGCGGTAAGTATTTAGGTGAAATTCCTCAGGTTCTGAAAACATACAATGTTATTGGTAACATGAATGAACATCAGCTGGCAATAGGTGAAACTACTTTTGGAGGAAGAAGTGAACTTACTGATTCAACCGGAATCATAGACTATGGCAGTCTGATTTACATTACGCTTCAGCGTGCAAAAAATGCCAGAGAAGCAATAAAGATTATGACCAGCCTTGTAAGCGAATATGGATATTATAGTTCAGGAGAGTCTTTTTCTATTGCAGACCCAAATGAAATATGGGTTATGGAGATGATTGGAAAAGGTCCGGGAAACAAAGGTGCAGTATGGGTTGCAGTCAGAATTCCCGATGATTGTGTAACTGCTCATGCTAATCAGGCACGAATCCAGCAATTTCCATTGAATGACCCTGAAAATTGTATCTATTCGCCTGATGTAATTACTTTTGCACGCGAAAAAGGGTATTTTACAGGAAAAGACAGCGAGTTCAGTTTTGCAAAAGCGTATGCACCACTTGATTTCGGAGCATTAAGATTTTGCGAGGCACGAGTTTGGTCGTTCTTCAACAATGTCAATAAAGATATGGGTAAATATGTTACCTATGCACAGGGATTAACTACAGATCCAATGCCTTTATATATAAAACCTGATAGAAAACTAAGTGTACAAGACATTCAGAATCTGATGCGCGATCATTATGAAGGAACTGAATTAGACTGGCGCTTTGACGTTGGTGCGGGACCTTTCAACTCACCCTATCGATGGTCTCCACTTACATATCAGGTAGACTCTGTTGAATATTGTAATGAAAGACCAATTGCTACACAGCAGACTGCATTTTCATTTGTAGCTCAAATGCGTTCATGGTTGCCTAATGAAATTGGTGGTATACTTTGGTTTGGTATAGATGATGCGGCTCAAACTGTATATTACCCATTTTATTGCGGTCACAACGAAGTACCTCATGAAATGAAGATTGGTAATGGTGATTTGCTTACCTTCTCATGGACATCCGCTTTCTGGATTCACAACTGGGTTTCAAACTTAGTCTATACCCGATATAGTGATATGAGCGAAGATATGAAAAAGGTGCAATCAGCTTTAGAAAATAGATTCCATGCTTCACAACCTCAAATTGAAGAAAAAGCATTAAGTGTACTTGAACAATCAAATCAGGATGCTGTAAAATACCTCACCAGTTACACCAATAATCTCGTAACTGAAGGTGTAGCAGAATGGAAAAAACTTGGTGAATTTCTAATGGTTAAATATATTGATGGCGTAATTAAACAGGAGGAAAATGGTAAATTTAAACGAAATCCATATGGCCAACCTGCTAATCCTTTACGTCCAGGCTACTCTAACGAATACTACCAAAAAATAATCGATCAAACAGGTGATAAATACAAAGTTCAACCTGTAGAATAAAAAGATAAACATAATACATTTTTTATATGAAAAATGAGACTTTAATATCACTAGTAACGGATAAAGCTAATTCATGGCTGGAGGGTGATTATGATGCTGATACAAAAAAGGAAATTCAGCAATTGCTTGACAATGAAGACAAGAGCCCTCTTATCGATGCATTTTATAAAGATCTGGAGTTTGGAACTGGTGGACTACGAGGTATTATGGGTGCCGGTAGCAACAGAATGAATATTTACACTGTCGGTACTGCAACACAGGGACTTTCAAACTATCTTAAAAAAGAGTTTGCAAACCATGATCAAATTAAAGTTGTAATTGGACATGACTGCCGCAATAATAGTCGCAAATTTGCCGAAGTAGCAGCAGATATCTTCAGCGCAAATGGCATAAAGGTTTATCTGTTTGAAAACCTGCGCCCCACTCCTTTAATCTCTTATGCAATCCGTAAACTGGGATGCCAGAGCGGAATAATGGTAACCGCCTCTCATAACCCTAAAGAATATAATGGTTATAAAGCTTACTGGAATGATGGTGCACAAGTATTGGCTCCTCATGACAGAAACATCATTGCTGAAGTAAATCGCATTAAATCCAATAGTGAGATAAAATTCAAAGGTGATAAGAAACTCATCGAAATTATTGGTAAGGATATGGACAACGCGTTCATTGAAGAGGTAAAGAAACTTGTACTATCACCGGAATCAATTCAAAGAAACAGCGATATTAAAATTGTATATACACCTATTCATGGTACAGGTGGTACATTAGTTCCAGATGCACTGAAAGCGGTTGGTTTTACAAATATAATTCATGTACCCGAACAGGATGTCATAAGTGGTGATTTCCCCACTGTAGTTTCTCCTAACCCGGAAGAGCCTGCTGCTCTTGACCTTGCAATAAAAAAAGCAAGGGAGACTGATGCCGACCTGGTTATGGCCACCGACCCTGATAGTGATCGCATAGGAACTGCAATACGTGATGATAAGGGTGAATTTATTCTTGTTAATGGTAATCAGACACTTCTATTATGTCTTTACTATCTGATGACCCGGCGTGAAGAGCTGGGACTTCTCACAGGTAAAGAGTTTATTGTAAAAACTATTGTATCTACTGAACTTGCCAAAGTAATTGCCCAAAGCAAAGGTATTGAGATTTATGACAGTTACACTGGTTTCAAATGGATAGCTGATATAATCCGCAAAAACGAAGGAATAAAGAAATATATCGGTGGAGGTGAAGAGAGTTACGGTTTTCTTGCAGGTGATTTTGTCAGAGACAAGGATGCTGTATCCGCCTGTACACTATTTGCAGAGATAGCAGCATGGGCAAGAGATAACGGAAAATCTGTATATGAACTGCTTCAGGATATTTATCTTGAATATGGTTATTCAAAAGAGGTAGGAATATCTCTCGTTAAGAAGGGAAAAGAGGGTGCTGAAGAAATAGAAGCTATGATGAAAAACTTCAGAGCAAAACCACTCACCTCTCTTGGAGGATCTCCTGTTACACTAATAAAGGATTTTGGAAAACTTGAAGCGGTAGATTTTGTACGCGATGAACAGATAGCTCTCGAAATGCCTACAACTTCTAATGTAATACAGTACTTCACTGAAGACAATACAAAAATGTCTATTCGTCCTTCAGGAACTGAACCAAAAATAAAATTTTATATTGAAGTAAAAGGCTACGCTAAAACAAGAGAAGAATTAGAACAGGCTGAAAGAAAAGCAGATGAAAAAATAAATGAAATACGTGAAGAATTAGGTATATGAAACGAAAACTTACAATTGCACTGGTAGCACATGATCATCGAAAAGCAGATATGGTAGACTGGGTTATATATAACTCTGATTTCCTGTCTAATCACCATCTTGTTTGTACTGGAACAACAGGAACACTGGTAAGAGATGCGTTAAAAAATGAGGGTGTTAACCCTGAGTTCACAATAATGAATTCTGGTCCTATGGGAGGTGATGCCGAAATAGCAGCTAAAGTTGTTCGAAAAGAAATTGACCTTGCAGTATTTCTTATAGATGATCTCAACGCACAACCTCATGAAGCAGACATTATGATGCTGCTCAGACAGTGTAGGGTGCATAATGTACCTATCGCATGTAACAGGTTTAGTGCAGACCTTATGATAACAAGTTCTCTGTGGGATGATGAAAATTATGTACCATCTCCCCCGAGGTATGAAAAGTTCAATAGGGATGAATATCTTTTTTAGTCATTGATATTTTATATTAAACATTAATTTAATAACCCCTCAAAAGCATTAACTTGCAAATGAGGGGTTTTCTGTTATTTTATTGATTCAATGCGATCTATTAATCTACCAGATTCAATTCATTAACTATATGTGGTGCTTCCATAACTTTATCCAGCATATATAAAACATATAATATATCAACACTGATCATACGTTGCATTTCAGGCTCGAATAATATATCTCCACTAAGAGACTCCCAGTTTCCATCAAAAGCCAGACCAATGAGTTCTCCTTTTCCATTAATAACAGGGCTTCCAGAATTTCCACCGGTAATATCATTTGTAGACAAGAAGTTTACTCTCAATTCACCATTTTCATCTGAGTATCTGCCAAAATCCCCAGAAAGGATAGCTTTAAGAATATAATCCTGAACATTAAACTCAGGGTCTCCTGGTTTCTGTTTTTCCAATATACCCTGTGTGGTTGAGTAATAATTATACCAAACAGCATCACGAGGCTGATAGCCCGCAACAGAGCCGTAACTCAAACGCTGTGTAAAATTAGCATCCGGATAAAATGCTTTGTCAGAATCCATTTCAATTAATGCTGCCATAAATTCACGCTCACCTCTCAGTACATTCTCATAAAAAGAGATCATCTTACTTGATAATTCATAACCCATATCTGCAGCAGATAGTGCGAGCTCCATCGCAGGATCTTTACTCAACACCTGTGTGTCTGCAGTCTGCAATAAAACCAGTAGCTCTTCCAAAGAAGTAAACTGAGTGTTATCAAACAGCCAGTCGGCATATCTCTCATAATCACCTTCAAAAAGAGAATCAATCTTTTGATAAATATCAGGCTGATATTCTTTCGGAACTCTGTCAGCATAAAGCTTCATCAATGCCGGTAAAACTTTTCTATCTAGTTTTGGTTCATAATTTTTATATGACTCTACCAATCTCTCGTTAATAAAATCCTGTTTATCCTGTTCTGTACCTTCTGCGTCAAATTGCAAAATAGTATTGGCAAATCTGATCAATTCAATTCCATTATTGAATGTTTCAAGGTAGTAAGTAGTATATTTAGCTAAATCACCAGAATTTGAATACGCTTCATTTAATATATCAAGTGTATTTCCGTATTTCTCTTTATTCACAGGATTACTATTTATCCATTCCTGTAATCTGTTCTCCAGTAATTTTTTCTTCTCTATCACTCCAAGGTTGGCTATTGCCTCATTCATACCCATAGAATTCTTCCAGTAGTTTGAGCTGCCTGCATATTTGTTAGCATACTTAATTCTTATAGTATCGTTTTGAGTCATTGCTTCCCACCAGATATCCTGCTTCACTCCCCTAACCTCAACACGTGGTTTATTTTCCGATTCCACACGCTGCTGAATACCCCAGGAGGACATATAACGCTGAGTGCTGCCAGGGTAACCAACTGTCATAGAAAAATCACCCTCCTTCACTCCATTTAGTGATACAGGTACTACATATTTGGGTTTATATGGTTTATTTGTATCACTATAATTTGCCGGTTTATTATTCTCATCAGAATAAACCCTGAACACTGAAAAGTCACCTGTATGACGAGGCCACATCCAGTTGTCGGTATCTCCTCCAAACTTGCCAACCGACTGTGGAGGAGTTGCTACCAATCTTACATCTCTGAACACATCATATAGTACAACATAAAATCTGTTCCCTGAATAGAAAGGTACAAAACGTGCACTTGTGAAAGGATCATTTTCATACTCTTTAATCAATTCGTTAGACAAAGAGTCAATAGTTAGTTCACGCTGAATTTCACTCAAAACCGATGGAAGATATGGTATTATTTTGTCAGTCACCTCCTCCATTGATCTTAAAAAAGATACAGTAAGTCTGTCGGCATACAGCTCATCATCCTGATTAGCAGCAACAAATCCATCTTTGAGATAATCATGCTCAACTGAACTCAAACGCTGAATTGAGCCAAACCCGCAATGGTGATTTGTGAATATAAGTCCTTGCTCCGATACAGCAACACCTGTACATCCTCCGCCAAATATAACAACTGCATCCTTTAAAGAAGGATTGGTATCGTGATAGAGCTGATCTACAGGTAATGTAAATCCCATCTCCTGCATTCTGGCAACACTCTGACTATTCAACTCCTTCAGAAGCCACATTCCTTCATCGGCATTAGCGGCCAAAGTCAAACAAAATATCGATATCGATAAAAAAAGTTTTCTCATAATTGATTCCTAATTCATTAATTATATTGTAAATTTTAATACTATATTATTTTATATCAACCACTTGATTAAATATCAGTTGGATTATTCTTTTTTAAGTAGTTCCCAATCACCGGCCATTCTGTCAATGGCAGCTCTTTTTTTATTACCACAAGCAGATATAATAATATTAAAGCTGTACTAATAGAGAGTCTGACCCAAAGATTGTCAACACAAGCGTAGGAAACGGTAATCCCTGCAAATAATAACATTGACAACATAAAGAAAAATCCGGCCGATTTCAAGTTATATGGTATAGGATAGTTTTTCTGACCCATAAAATATGAGATCACCATCATTATAAAGTTGGCAAAAAAGGATGCCCATGCACAAGCCATATAACTGTAAGCTGGTATAAATATAATATTTATTGCAATGGTTAAGATAAAGCCGAATATAGAGATATACGCACCCCATTTAGTTTGATCTGTCAACTTATACCACAACGACAAATTAAAATAAATACCAAAAAACAGTTCCCCCATAAGTACAATAGGAACCACCTTTAATCCAACATGATACTTTATTGGAAGTAGAAATTTAATAATGTCAATAAAGCCAATTGTAACTAAAAATATTAGTAAACCGAATATAATAAAATACTTTGTGGCGTCGCTAAACGACTGCTTATCATCATAGCTCCCCCTGTTTCTCGCAAAAATAAATGGTTCAAAAGCATAGCGAAATGCCTGAGTAAACATCACCATGATAACTGCAATCTTAAAATTCTGTCCATATATCCCCAGTTCGGTAAATGCAAAATCATTATTCGGATAAAACCATGGAAAAACAATCTTATCTACGGTCTGATTCAGTATTCCTGCAATTCCCAAAATAAGTATCGGAAAAGAGTACTTAAGCATCTGTTGTAATAACTGCTTATCAAAAATGAACTTAATTCTCAGCTCAGGTGAAACCATTAAAAACTGTATTACAGATGCTGACAGGTTCGAAATAAGTATATAGTCTACCCCATTATTTATGTCAAACCATGAGAATGCACCCGGAAATTTTGATTGAAGCCATGGACAAGCAAGAAAAAAGAAAAGGTTGAAAAGTATAGTCAAGACAACATTTAATATCTTGATCGTAGCAAAACGAATAGGTCTTTTCTTAAATCTTAATTTGGCAAAAGGAATGGTCCCTATAACATCTATACAAAGAATGGTAATCAGTAAGAGCAGCCAATGAGGTTTCATTTCTGTACCTCCTAATACAAACGCTGCAGGTTCTAAGAAAAACAGAGATATAACAAAGAATATCAGTGTAGTAGATAATATGCTGATAAAAGTTGTTGAAAAAACCTTTTCTGGGTCCTTCTCTTTATTGGCAAACCTGAAGTAGCCGGTTTCCATCCCATATGTAAGAGTCACCTGCAGCAGAGCCACCCATGCATAGAAGTTAGTTAATACTCCAATATCGGAAATTCTTGGCAACACGAATGCCCAATAAAGAGAAAGCAGCCAGCTAAGGAGTTTAGGCAGTACACTTCCAACACCATAGAAAATGGTTTCCTTAGCCAAATTTTTCATTCCGCCAGACATATAAACACTGTTATTCTGAGATTAGAAGACCGATAGTCATATATAGCTACAAAAGTACTGATTTTTCCGCTAAGACATAACCTGAAAGGGAGTCAATTATTTATCTTTAAGAAGAATGATTGTCAAAATATCGAAAAAAACCCTTTACTTTGTATGTTGAATCAGATAATTATTACACATGGCACTACAGGAAGAGGTATTTAAGAAAATAATATCACACAGTAAAGAGTATGGGTTTGTTTTCCCTTCAAGTGAAATTTATGATGGATTAAGCGCGGTATATGACTATGGTCAGAATGGCGTTGAATTAAAAAACAACTTAAAAAAATATTGGTGGGACAGTATGGTTCTGCTGCATGAGAATGTTGTTGGTATAGACTCTGCAATTTTTATGCATCCAACAATATGGAAAGCTTCAGGACATGTGGACGCTTTTAATGACCCGCTGATCGACAACAAAGACAGTAAAAAGCGTTACCGTGCCGATGTATTGATTGAAGATCACCTGGCTAAACTGGATGATAAGATTGAAAAAGAGGTTCAGAAAGCTGCAAAACGTTTCGGAGACTCTTTCGACGAGCAGATGTTCAGGGAGACCAATCCTCGTGTTCTGGAAAATCGTCAGAAACGTGATGAGGTTCATTCTCGCTTTGCAAAAGCTCTTAATGATAACAATCTCGAGGATTTGCGTCAGATTATCCTGGATTGTGAGATAGCTTGCCCTATAAGCGGTACAAGAAACTGGACAGAGGTAAGACAGTTCAATTTGATGTTTTCTACAGAAATGGGAGCAACCTCTGATGGTGCAATGAAGGTTTACCTTCGACCCGAATCTGCCCAGGGTATCTTTGTTAACTTCCTTAACGTTCAGAAAACAGGTCGTATGAAGGTTCCATTTGGTATTGCACAGATTGGAAAAGCCTTCCGCAACGAGATAGTAGCACGTCAGTTCATCTTCCGTATGCGTGAATTCGAACAGATGGAGATGCAGTTCTTTGTTGTTCCGGGAGAAGAATTAAAATGGTTCGAACATTGGAAGAAATTAAGAATGGAATGGCATCAGGCACTTGGATTTGGTGCTGATAAATATCGCTTTCATGATCATGATAAGCTTGCACACTACGCCAATGCGGCTACAGATATTGAGTTCGAAATGCCGTTTGGCTTCAAAGAAGTAGAAGGAATTCACTCACGTACAGACTTCGACCTTAGTCAACATGAGAAATTCTCAGGCAAAAAAATGCAATACTTCGATCCTGAACTTAATAAATCATACACTCCATATGTGGTTGAAACATCAATCGGTGTCGACCGTATGTTCCTTTCTATTCTAGCAGGTTCATATTGCGAAGAGACACTTGAAAATGGTGAAACTCGTGTAATGATGAAATTTCCTGCTGAGTTAGCTCCTGTGAAGCTGGCAATTTTGCCATTAGTAAGAAAGGATGGACTGCCTGAGAAAGCTCGTGAAATTATGGATGATCTTAAATTCAGTTTCTCTTGTCAGTACGACGAAAAAGACAGTATTGGTAAACGTTACCGCCGTCATGATGCAATAGGCACACCATTCTGTGCAACTATCGACCATCAGACACTGGAGGATAACACTGTTACTGTGCGTTACCGCGACTCAATGGAGCAGGAAAGGGTTGCTATCGACTCTCTTCAAAACATTATTGCACAAAAGACTGATTTGAAAAATCTATTGAAAAAACTTTCAGTATAAAGATTATAAAACCACAACAATGAAACTAAAACTATCATTACTCCTCAGCCTTTTTGCATTCATTTTGTTTTCTTCATGCAATGAAGAAGAAACATTTGATGAAAAGTGGAAACTCGATAACGAAGCTCAGTTCTCTAAAATATCTTCTAACTCTGAATACTCTAAGATTAACTCCACTTCAGGTATTGGATTTATAATGTATAAGGTGATTGAGTCTGGTGAAGGTGAGGTCTCACCCATATTTACAGATGTAGTAAAAGTACGTTACACTGGTTGGTATAAATCTGATTGGACAAAACCTGACAAATACAATGATGACAAAGGCAATGTAATCATCAACAAAGTTGTATTCGATACTACTTCAAAGAATGATGTTCCCAGAAGTTTCAGTGTGAACGGGGTTGTTGATGGTTTCTCAACTGCATTACAACATATGAAAGTAGGTGATAAATGGGAAGTATGGATGCCCTGGAGACTTGCTTATGGTGTGACCGGTAAAGGAAATATCCCAGGATATACGACTCTTGTATTCGAAATTGAACTGGTTGAAATAGTTGAATAACTCAAACAAAAAAGGAAACTCCAAAAAGAGTTTCCTTTTTTATTGTGATCAGTTACTCAGTACTCAAAACTATTGAATAAAGATCTATAAACTCAATAAGAATTGCTCAATTATTCCTCTGACTTGTGTATTAGTTGTATTAAACTTGTTTACCATTACCGCAAAAGCATACTTTTTATTGCCATCAATTAAATAACCGGCATAACACTGTACTCCACCAATGCTGCCACTCTTTGCAATTATTTTTCCACTGTACTTTGTATTACGCATAAAGTTACGTAATGTTCCCTCCTGACCCGCTTTTGGCAATGAACTGATAAATGCTTCACTGTACCTGCTGTCATTATGCATATATGTAAGAATATCCGTAAGGAATTTTGGACTTACAAAATTTTGTGGTGCAAGACCGCTGCCATCGTGCATTAATAAAGATGAGATTTCTACTCCTTTACTTTTCCAGTATTCAGCTGTAACTTTAATGCCTGCATCCAATGCATTCTCATTAATATCTTTAACATCGTTTCTTCCAATTGTTCTTATAAGATGTTCAGCATAGTGGTTGTTGCTCTCAACATTAACCTCTCTTACAATTTCATACAAGGGATGGGATAATTGGGTAAATATCGACTGCCCTACTCTATAATAGGAGTACGTTTTCTTTGGTGAACAGAGTCTTTTTAAATAATCCTCCCTTGCCGTTTCAACATTGTTGACTTTATAACCTGCCTTATTTAGATAATCAGCTAAGATCTCTCCTAAAAGCATCCCCGGATCCGGGATATCGCCTTTTATGCTAAATGATGTTCTACCGGCAGGAATATCTCCTCTTAAAGTTCTTTCGTATGAGAAAGGGGCACCATAAATATATCCGTTGTCGCGACCAGTATTGTTAAGTTTAAGTTCATTATTAAAAGTTAGTCTTTTAATTACAGGTTCTGTTCTCAAGATAACCGGACAACTATTTTTATCAACTGTATTAAAAAACAGGCGGTAACTATTGTCAAATATACTTATTCCATATGTGCCGGATGCATAATAATTACCAATATCAATCCATGTCCATTCAGATGAAACACCCTCATAACCAAACAGATCATCTACGATATACAGTGAATAGTTTTGATTTTTCGAAAGAGTTTTACTCAACAACTGTACGCTATTTATAAAGAAACCATAACGATTTTCACTAAATACCTCACTACCTAATGTAGGGTCACCGGACCCAATTACCAAAATTCGTGAAGGATCATCAACATCAAGAGCTACTTCTGTACTATATCTGTAGTTATCACCCAGTGTCTCTAATGCAGTAGCTGTTGTAACCAGTTTTAATACCGAAGCAGGAGTTAGTGATTTCTCTGCATTATGAGAAACTATGCTTTTACCTGTTGTAATATCAACTACAGAGATTCCTACTGATGCATGTCTCAATAATGGATTATTTACTACATTTTGCACATTCTGCTGAGAGTAAACCAGACAGCTTATGGAAAATATAAATGTTGTATATAATATTCTCAACATATTTTCAAATTTTGAATTGATTTTAGACAACTTTAAATATCAGCTATTTACATGATAATAAAACAATTATATTCAATTTTATTTATTTGAGTCTGTCTTCCCAAGCAGATCATCAATTCTGACAAAATCATAACCTCTCTTTTTAATTTCGATTATCAGATCATCCATACGATCATATAGTTTATCCATTCTCTTCGGATCTGTACCAATATGAATCAAAAGTATAAAACCACTAAGCCCATTTTCATCCTTTTCTTCATATTTCAAAATATTATTATAGATTGTTTCAGATGACATATAGTTATTCATATCAGGTGTGGTATAATCAGCATTAGATGTTGTACCGGGAGTAAAATTAACTACCACTACTCCCATTTTTCCAGCCCATTCACTTATTTCTTTGTTATACCATTCATAAGGAGGCATAAAATATCTAGGCGACTCAATCGACAACCCAATGCTCTGCATTGCTAAATAGTTATCTTTCAAATCACTCTCAAACTCTTCACGTGTTACTAATGTTGAATCACGCTTTGTCCAATCGGCATAAAGCAGATGTTTGTCTGAGTGAGGTGCCATATAGTGTCCAAACTTCTGAAGTTTTCGGGAGATTTCTGGATACAACCTATAAAATTCACCAGTAAGAAAGAAAGTGCCTTTAATGTCATGTCTCTTTAAAACAGTCATTATTGTTTCTGCACCATCAGCAAATTCATGTCCTGTAAAAACGAGTGAAAGGTTTTTTATATTTCTATTACCTCGGATTATTCCGCCCTCAACTAAGGTTACTGCATTACAAGGACTAACGTTTTCAACTAATCTTTTTTTTTTGCATGCGATGCCAGATAGCCAAAATAATAGGTCATACATGCTGTACCATCCATAGTGGGTTCGTTGGTCGAATAATCAGCAAAATCATCGTGATATACAACATGGTCTGACTGAAACTCGGCATATTGATCATCATTTGCAAGATAAATACCTTTCAGACTACCAAAAATAGAACTGTAAATTGGTCCGTCAACAATACCCCCAGTTATAGGATAACCTTTAAGTTTTGTGAATGCTGAATGAGTATCTACAGGATAATCCCCATTTTCAGGATATCCAACAATCATCGATGTACCCCATGGATTGCATCCTAGCAGCCAGTCACGCATAGCAGTTTCAATTTCAAGATATGTATCATCACCTGTTAGTTCGTTATACAACCTGCACTGAGTAATGAAAGCAAGAGTCAGGTTATTTGAGCACCATATAAAAGGAATGCCATTCATAAAAGCATTTCCTTCCGCTCTGTCCATAACACGCTGTATACCACTCTTCATATTGCGGATAAATTCACTGCTGGCTTTCTTATCTGTGTCTTGAGCCGCAATCTGATAGTGACCCATATTAATAAAAGGATACCATTGATAGTGACGGGCAGAATCAGCGCCCATCCATGGTGTTACAGGTTCCTTGCGACCATAATTTATTGCATCGGTAAGATATTTATTTTCTCCCGTAGCTTTGAAAAGTTCTGATGCAGCAAGCTCCATATCATCAACCCAGTTGTCCTCTTCATAAAAATAGGGAGCACCACCGGGAGCAGTCTGACTTACCCCAGGATTAGCAGCACCATTGTTATACGCATCAAGGGATTTCTGTTTCAGCAGTTCTGAGAATTCCGGATAATATTCAGCCAGAATCTCTGCACCTAAAGAAAATGAGGAGGAGTACTTCCCTAATGTTGAAGCCATACCTGTACTCCTGTTTTTATAATTAAACAATCCCTGTGGCTCAGGACTAACAAAGTAGATAGCTCTCTCCTTTCCGGGACCCCAACCATAATCGGCCATCTGCTCACTTGGTATTGTAAAACCAATATGATCCCTGTCGTCAGCAAGCTGATTGAAGTAAGTATCAGAATCTGGATTCATCTTCACCAGCCAGTCTAATCCCCACTTTGCCTCATCCAGAATATCTGGAATTCCATTGGCCCCCTCATCACCATTTGCATCGTGATAGTCACCAAATGTGTCAGGATATTTGGAGTAGGCAAAAAGCATCTGGTAAACAGCATTAGCTGTTGTTGCTACATATTGCAGGTAATCTGATGCATCATGCCATCCACCTATGGTATTGTAATATAAACCATTCCTTTCACCTTTAGGGTCACCAACTGTAATACCATCATGAACATGACAGGAGTCTTTTAAAAATGGATTGTAACCACATCTTTGCTGACGCATATATTTCAGAGGAATCTCTGATGCATCAGCATATATATCATCACCAATTCGGAATGGAACAGATTGGATATTATTAATTCTGACAAAATACTTACCCGGTTTAGTAAATTCCGTAAAATCGAGTCTGGCCGAAGAATCGAAACCCCAGGTTTTACCAGTATTTCTAACTTTTGTTCCTTTGTATACAATCTCATTTGTGCTGTAATCAACAAGTTCAAATGATTTTTGGGTGACATCTGATTTGCTGATGAAGACTGCAACTTTAATGTCGTTTTCGAGATATCCAATCTGATTAACACGGATCCAGCTGTTTTGAGAAAATAAAACTGTTGTTATAATTGAAAAGAATAAGGTAATAGATATATTTTTCATACAAAGTAGAGTTTAGAATCTATATTAAACTACTATATTAATTGTTGCAAATATAACAATTAAATATTAATAAGGTATTTACCATAAAAAGACTTCTCAACATTCTTGTTTTACTCTTACATAAACCTAACTTATATAAGGAATATAAGAAGCAGATAAGAGTCAGTAAAGAACTAAATAAAAGTCAAGTTTACATTATAAGTAAACTTACAAGCACAAAAAAACCTGCATAATTATTTATGCAGGCTCTCTAAAATATCTTATAAATTAGAATTTGTATCCAACAGATAGGTAGGCGTTTTGATTTTTCACGTTTCCATTACTGGTATTCGAAATATTTACCAATCCCATATCCCATCCTAAGTCTACTAGAATTGGTCCGAATTCAGCTCCAACACCAAGGCCAAGTCCTGCATCAAAAGGTTTGTATTGTGACATTCCATCACCAAATATTTTATCTACTTCCAATGAACCTAATTCTCCTGCATCCAGTTTTCTACTTCCACCAACTCCATATGCAGCATAAGGTCCTGCATGAAACACAACTCTTGTTCCGGGAGTAACATCAATTTTATATGCATAATGAACAGGCAGCTGTATATACATAAGGTTTTCTGTATAGTCTAAATTTCCTGAATCATACTTATACCCTTTTGTAGTAAAAAACAAACCAGTTTGAATTGCCGAATTGAAAGAGAAGTCGATGTCAGCTAATAAGCCAACATTAAACCCAATTTTCACATTTTCATTATCCAGTTCATCTCCATATAAGTTGGACATATTAATTCCACCTTTAACACCTAAACTCACCTGAGCACTTACAGCTGTTACCATTGCAAACAATGCTAGTACCAGCATTAATTTGATTTTTTTCATAATTAAAATTATTAGTTAAGTTTGTTTGTTCGAAGATATATCTTCAAATACTGTTATAAAACACCTCCTGTAGGTTATTTGTTCATTAATAGAGAGATTTAGACTCAACAAAAAGTATATAGAGAAAATGTATAAGTTGATGCTATTTTAACAGTTTACTGTAAAACAGACCATTAAATATAGACAAGTTCGAATTCTCCGGTATTGAAAATTTCATTAGCCATTTCTAAAATCTGTGCTGATGTTACATTGTTTATTTTTGAGAAAATAATATCCAGAGAAGACGATTGGTTGAAATGCAGAAAACTCTTAGCCATAACAAGTGAGTTGCTTTCATTATTCTCAGCTGATATTCCCATCTGTCCCATCAGCTGACGTTTAGCCACGGTTAGTTGCATAGGTGTAAGTTCTTTGGTCATTAATCTCTTTATCTCTTTATTAATTAACTTTCGGCACTTTTCCCTGTTTTTAGGATCACATGCATAATATATAGACAAAAAGCCTGTGTCGGTATATAATGTATGATTTGATTCAACATTGTAAACCAGTCCATGTTTTTCCCTTAAGGAGCTGTTTAGCCGGCTATTCATGCTCCCTCCTCCAAGAACGCTGTTAAGCAGATAGAGTACATACTTATCAGGATTATACATGTTCATTGTTTTCCAGCCCAAAACAACGTGCGACTGTGTAGTATTCTTTTGAATTACCCTTGAAATTGGTTTTAAATAACCGGGAGACAGTCGTTTTTTTACTTCAGTATTCAAAGCACCAAAAACATTCTTTTTAAATGCAAAGTGTTTTTCAGCCTGCTTAATTACCTTTTCAAAAGGAGTTTTTCCAAAAGAAAAAAGAACCATATTCTCCATCTTATACTGACGGTTCACAAAATTGAGGATATTGTCTGATTTGAAACTGTTAAGAGTTTCTTGATAACCTAATATATAGTGACCAATTTCATGACCTTCAAACATAAGATTTTCAAAGTCATCAAATATCAATTCGGCAGGAGAATCATCATATGAGTTAATCTCATCCAGTATAACCTCACGCTCTTTACTTATCTGGTTTTCGGAAAACTCAGAATTGAAAATTATATCACTTAGCAGCTCCATTGCACGTGGAAAATGTTCCTGCAGGAAAGTAGCATATATAAAGGTCTCTTCCTTTGTAGTATATGCATTCAGGTCACCTCCTACATTCTCCATCCTATTCATTATATGATGTGCTCTGCGGTTTTTTGTACCTTTAAACAACATATGTTCCACAAAATGAGCCATACCATATTCTGATGGATACTCGTCACGAGTTCCTGTATTTATAACCAGTCCACAATAAGATATCTCCGATGGAAACTGTCTGTGAATTATTCGCAAGCCATTTTCCAGTTTATAGCTATTTAAAGTGTTTAGTATATTATTTTGTTCTGAAAACTTGTTCATTTTGTATTCTTGTCCCCTCTACCTGTTTTCCTATCTGTCTGTAGCTTAAATAATATTTTCTCAACTCATCAGGAAATTTCTCAATCGAGTATCTGAGCATTGTACGTGGCATAATAGCTGCATGTTTATTAAGAAAGTGTAACAATACAGCCTCATCTCTTTTCCCGACTTCTCGCAACATCCATCCACAAGCTTTATGCATAAGATCATGTTGGTGTGTGAGAAACATCTCTGATAATTCTAATGTATCATTAAAATCGTTATTTCGTATAAATGTTAATGTTGAAATTACTGCTATACGTTGATCCCAGAGCAGTTCGCTTTCTGCAAGTTGATATAATAGAGACCTATCTTCTCTGTTTTTGAGCCATTCGCCCACTATCTTATATGACGAAACATCAACCAGATCCCAGTTATTTATATGAATTGTATTTGCTAAGTAGTAGTTAAGTATCTCATATTTAACTATTTCATTGGCCTTTTTAAATTGATGTGTTAGAATTACCAAAGCACATAATCTGCACTCATGTAATTCATCTTCAAGCAACTTTTTATTTTCAGATAAAGGTAAGTCGGGATATTTATTTGCTACACTTCGAGTTTCAGGCACAGTGCATCCTATAAATTTATCACCATATCCATACTCTCCTTCGGCAGTTTTAAAGAAATAAGCAGAATGATTTGCTCTTTCGGGACTTCCTAATGCAATAAGTTTATTTTTAATTTCTAGTGCGGACATATATACAATATTATTTATTACATATATATAAACAGATTGGATAATTTAATATGATTTTAATTTACACGTGAAATAGGATATGTACCTTCATAGAAACCTACAATATTCTGTGCCATCTCTACCGACATGGCAATTCTGTCCTCTAAAGTTTTAGTTCCTGCATGAGGTGCCAGCAGCACATTATCAAGCTCTAACAACTCGGGAAGAATATGGGGTTCATTCTCAAAAACATCAAGAGCAGCAGCCCATATTCTGTTCTCTTTTAATGCTTTTAACATTGCCTTTTCATCAACCATATCACCACGTGCTGTATTGATAAAAACTGCTGTTTGTTTCATCATATTAAACTCTTTCTCTCCAATCATATGATATGTCTCAGGAGTTGAAGGGGCATTGAGTGATATAAAATCGGCAGTTTTCAACAATTCGTCCTTTGAAACAAAACGGGCAGAATATTGCTTCTCTATATCCTCAGCCAGCCTGTTTCTGTTATTATATATTATATTCATACCTGAAGCAACTGCTCGTCGTGCCAGAGACTGACCAATTCTACCCATCCCTATTATTCCAAGAGTTTTTCCAAAAACAGGAAGACCAGCATCTGTATAAGTACCCCAGCTTACACCTTGTGGAGTACGAATCTTTCGGTCATAATACCCTATCCTTCTGGCTGCTCCAAGAAGAAGAGCAAAAGCAAACTCAGCAGTTGGCTCTCTTGTGGTTTTTGGAATATTTGTTACCACTATTCCCTTTCTTGTTGCATAATCTACATCAATATTATTGAACCCGACTCCAAAATTAGAGATTAATTCAAGATTTACACCTCTGTCCATTATTTCCTTATCTGTAAAAAAACTAAAATTTGGTACTAATACATCATATTCCGGTATTAATTCAAGAACCTCTTCTCTTGAAAAAAAAGATCTATCTTTGGGAAGGGTGAGCTCATATTTATCATTTAAAACAGTAAGCCCTTCAGGTTTCAGGCGGTAAGTAATTAACACTCTCTTCATCTTGAATTGTGAATTTAATTAGGAAATAGTTTGTCAACCGTTTTAACGGCAAAATAGCCGATTTTGTTGTAATTAATAATATAAAACAAAAAAAACGAGCCTTTTGACTCGTTCTTTTGCTCTTCCTCTTGGACTTGAACCAAGGACCCTCTGATTAACAGTCAGATGCTCTAACCAACTGAGCTAAGGAAGAATATTTCACTTTTTAATCTTAAATCTTTTTTTGCTCTTCCTCTTGGACTTGAACCAAGGACCCTCTGATTAACAGTCAGATGCTCTAACCAACTGAGCTAAGGAAGAATTATTTGCTTTTCTAAAAAGTGTTGCAAAAGTAGTACAATTTTCCGAATGTTCCAATAGTTATAAGAAAAAAAATACATATGTATTTCACTGTGGCAGCAAGTTCAGTATTCTTTCTACAACCATATCTTCTGAGTTTGACAGATTTATCCAATTTATATCTTTATCTTTTTTAAACCAGGTTATCTGCTTTCTTGCATAATTTCGTGAGTGTTGTTTAATCTTATCAATTGCAAAATCAAGTGTACACCTTCCATCAAAATATTCGAAAAGCTCTTTATACCCCACTGTATTTAATGAATTAAGATGCCTGATAGGATAAAAACTGCGCGCTTCTTCAATAAGACCTTCTTCAACCATATTTTCAACGCGCCTGTTTATTCTATCATATAATTGTTCTCTATCCATATTAAAACCAACCTTTACAATATCAAAAGGGCGTTCCTTTTTTGAATTAGTACGTAATGAGGAATAGGGTTTTCCTGCCATCAAACAAACTTCAAGAGCATGAATTACTCGTTTTGGATTTTTCAAATCTACTTCGGAATAAAACTGTGGATCCAGAATTTTCAGTTGCTGGCGAATAGGATCGAGGCCCTCTTTTTTATATAACTCCTGAATATCTTTTCGTAATGAACTATCAATAGTAGGTATATCATCAATACCATTACAAACAGCATCTATATACATCATAGAACCTCCAGTCATAACAATAACTCTATGATCTTTGAAGAGCTTCCGGAGCATTGCTAATGCCTCCTGCTCATATATACTTGCACTATAATAATCTTCGGGAGATAATATTTCAACGAAATAATGTGGTACGCGCTGCATCTGTGCTTGAGTAGGTGCGGCTGTACAGATACTCATACCCTTATAGATCTGCCTTGAATCGGCTGATAATATCGGACTGTTTAATTTCTCCGCCACGTTTAGACTCCACTCGGTCTTACCAACACCTGTAGGACCAAGCAATACGAGGAGGATATTCATTATAATTTTTGGATTTAAAGAGTTTAATATTAATAGATTAGGTAATAATATAAACTTAATTTAATAAATATCAGCTGAATCAGTATTTGATGAAATGTCGATCTCGTCCAAACCATCAAAACCTTCCTTATCTAATTCATCCAGATCAAAGTTTTCATCACCATAAAATGATTCGCCCAAATCAAAAGTTACTCCTTCATGCTTTACATCCTGTATTTCAGTAATCTGAACAGGTGGTTCACCTTCAGAAACAGTGCAGATAGCTTTTTTTAGATTTTTCCCGGGTATTATTTCTGATAACTCAATATATAAAGCACGTTCGGTCAGATATTCAAACACGAACATAAGTTTTTGTTTTTCATCCTCAAGAAAATCACTTAATACACACTCATCCATTGTAAATGAATCTTCATCTGAATCGGTATCCATTTCAACCAGAGTAATTTCCTGCTTCTTTCGCCATTTATTATCAGTGAGAAAAAATGAAGCCATCTCTTTATCACTATAACCGGTGCAATCCAATATGGATTTATATAAATCCAGGAATGTTGCATCAGCATCTATTTTAATTTCCCTTTTGAAGTTGTCAACTTCATCCGACAGAATTAGAAACTTGAATATCATTGCGATCTTTTTTTAAACATTGTTGACGTTTCAAAGGTAATAAAAAGTTTCAAATTCCAACATTCAACAGAACAATAAATAGGTGAACCTAATAAGTGGGAAATTGTTTTATACTTAAACAAAACTGATGAAAATAATGAGACCAAGATACTTGCCAATAGATCCGGAATACTTCGAAATTATTGAGGAGCAGATGAAAAAAGATGAAACAAGAGTGATTTATTTTACTTTTTCGGATGAGCCTGAACTGGGGGAGTCCAACGGCAGGATTATTAAAATCGAGAATAACAGGGAAGAAGGAGATTTCCTTATTTTCGAAAATGGAGAAAAAGTGAGATTGGACCGGATTGTGGTTATTAGTGGAATACCCGGACCTGCATATGATGAATATGATTCATATGCATTGGCACCATTAACCTGTAAGGCAGGATATGACGACTCATTTTGTGAGTAAGTTCAGAAATAATTATCTTTGCCATAGAAATTATATTCTCGTATATGGCTTTAAGGCAGCAACAAGAACTTAAACAGATACAACGGCTATCACCTCTTCAGATGCAGGTGATTAAGCTGATTGAACTTAATAATGTTGAAGTAGAGGATCGGATAAAACAGGAAATTGAAGAAAATCCGGCACTTGAAACAACTGATAATGACCTGTCTGAAAGTTCAGTTATTGATGATGAAATATCCGAAGCAGATAATTTGACCCAGGATGAAATGATTCTGGGTGATTATTTTTCAGATGATGATATTCCCGATTACAGACTTAACAAATCAGAGAGAAAGAGTGATACTGACTTTTTCGAGATCAGCTATTATGATGATAAATCATTGCATGATTATCTGTTTGAACAAATCGGACTAATGGATTTGGACTCAGAAAAACAGACAATAGCTGAGTATATTATAGGCAATATTGATGAAAACGGTTATCTGCAAAGAGATTTGCAATCTATTTCCAACGACCTGCTTTTTCAGCAACAGCTGGATGTAACTCCTCTGCAACTTGAGGATATATTATACGAAATTCAGGATCTTGACCCGGCAGGTATAGGTGCACGTGATCTTCAGGAATGCCTGCTGATACAACTCGGTCGAGAAAAACAATCTGAAGAGGTTGAAATTGCAACCACTATAATTACGGATTATTTCGAGGAATTTTCCAAAAAACATTACGATAAAATAATACGTCTGCTAAACATCACTCAGGAAAAATTAAAAGATGCAATTGAAGTAATTATTTCTCTTAATCCAAAACCGGGAAATACTCTTGGAGGGACAATGCAGACTGCAATGAATAATATTACTCCCGACTTTATAGTCGATTCGTATAACGGTGAAGTGACAATTCAACTGAATAACAGCAATATACCTAACCTAAGAGTTAATCGTAATTTTTCAGAAATGCTAAAGGGATATACTGACAACAAAACCAGTATGTCATCAGATGATAAACAGGCAATACTTTTCATGAAGCAGAAGGTGGATTCTGCAAAATGGTTCATTGATGCAGTAAGACAAAGGCAAAACACTCTGCAACGTACAATGGAAGCAATAGTAAGCATTCAGTATGATTTCTTTCTCACTGAAGATGAAACTATGCTAAAACCAATGATTCTAAAAGATGTGGCTGAAAAAACCGGATTTGATATTTCTACTATTTCAAGAGTCAGTAACAGCAAATATGTACAGACAAATACTAATATTTATCCACTGAAATATTTTTTCTCTGAAGCAATGCAAACCGTAGATGGCGAAGATATTTCATCGAGAGAAGTAAAATCTATATTAATGGAGAGTATAGAAAATGAAAATTCTGCAAAACCTCTTACAGATGAACAGCTTACAAAAATACTTAATAGCAAAGGTTATGTTATTGCCCGTAGAACTGTTGCAAAATACAGAGAACAATTAAATATTCCCGTGGCACGTTTGAGAAAAAAACTTTAACTTTGTCCGATGAAATCGATAGCACATGTAATCTCCACAGTTTTCCAGCCATTATTGATGCCGGCGTACAGCATTTTACTACTGTTCGCTTACACCTATTTTGGTGCAATTTATTCTCATAAATTCTGGCAAATAATTACTCCCGTACTGTTCTTTTCATTTATTATTCCGGCAGTACTTATAACTATATTATATAAACTGGGTATAATTTCGGATCTGTCACTTAAAGTTCGAAAGGAGCGTATTTATCCATATTTAATCACACTTATCTCATACACTGTAATGATTATATATTATTACAGAATGAATATGCCTACCTGGTTTATGATGATTATGGCTTCATCTGTTGCCATTATGATAATTGCCATACTTATTACATTTATATGGAAAATAAGTGCACATATGTTTGGCATTGGAGGTCTGACTGGTGGTGCAATGGCTGTTTGTTATTTCGTAGAACGCTCCAACCCCTATATTATGTTTATGGGTTTGTTTATTCTTGCAGGATTAATAGGTACATCCAGACTTATCTTAAAACGACACACACTTTCGCAAGTTATAGCCGGGTTTCTACTTGGTTTTATTGTGTCTTTTACGTTTGTTTGGATCGGCACATAAGCAAGCTTTTGTAATTAAATTATTATATTGTACATTTACAATTATTATTTATAAAATAAAAAAAATAGACTACTATGAATTTTCCTGAAAACTTAAAGTACTCTTCCGATCATGAATGGGTGAGAGTGGAAGGCAACGAAGCTTTTATAGGTATTACCGATTTTGCTCAGGAAGAGCTGGGTGATATTGTGTTCATTGATGTATCTACAGAAGGTGAAACTCTCGAACAGGGAGAAGTGTTTGGAAGTGTAGAGGCCGTTAAAACTGTATCTGACCTGTTGATGCCTGTTAGTGGTGAGGTTCTGGAAATAAACCCTGAACTGGATGACGCTCCTGAGATGGTTAATCAAGATCCATATGAAAAAGGATGGATAATAAAAGTTACAATTGAGAAACCAGAAGAGTTAGATGGCTTAATGTCTGCTGCTGACTACAAAAGTTTTATCGGAAAGTAAGATTATATGAAGCCTATAGTAAGTATCATTATGGGAAGCACTTCTGATCTTCCTGTAATGGAAAAAGCAGCCAAGTTTCTTGATGAGATGGAGGTGCCATTCGAGATAAATGCACTTTCAGCTCACAGAACTCCTGAAGAGGTTGAAATATTTGCAAAGGGTGCTGCAGAAAATGGTATCAAGGTGATTATTGCTGCAGCAGGTATGGCTGCACATTTGCCCGGAGTAATTGCTTCAATGACATCAATACCGGTTATCGGTGTTCCAATTAAAGCATCACTGGAAGGGATTGATGCACTGCTTTCAATTGTGCAGATGCCACCTGGAATACCTGTTGCAACCGTTGGTATAAACGGATCCCTTAATGCTGCTATACTTGCTTTGCAGATGATTGCCACAGGAGATGAGGCATTGCAAAATAAATTGGTAGAATATAAAATTTCACTTAAAAATAAGATCAAGAAAGCTAACGAAGAGTTGGCTCAGGTTTCATATAAATATAAAACCAATTGAAGTTCGTAAAATGACGTACGAAGAAATACAAACAATCCTAAAGAAGGAAACAAACGCAATTCTTAATATTCCTATTACTGACCAATACGAGAAAGCAATCGATTTAATTGTAGAGTACGTACATGAAAAACGAGGAAAGCTTGTTATTAGCGGTATGGGTAAAGCAGGACAGATAGGACAAAACATATCAACAACCTTCTGTTCTACGGGTACACCATCAATTTTCCTGCATCCCAGTGAGGCTCAGCATGGTGATCTTGGAGTACTGCAGGAGAATGATCTTCTGCTTTTAATTACAAATTCCGGTGAAACACGTGAGATTATTGAGTTGGTTGAACTTGCCAGAGGATTATACGAGCAAGTACCAATTATTGTAATTACCGGAAATAATTCAAGTGTACTGGCAAAAAAAGCAGATGTATTTCTGCTTACCGGAAATCCTGCTGAAGTTTGTCCATTGGATCTTACCCCTACTACATCTACAACAGTAATGACTGTAATGGGAGATATACTTGTTGTAGGTACAATGAAGAGAATTAATTTCAGTATTAGCGAATATGCAAAAAGGCACCATGGGGGTTATCTGGGAGATAAATCCAGAAATGCAGAAATTCGTGTTAAAGAACTTAATAAAGAGAAATAATTGTATGAAAAAAGTAGTTTTTATGCTAACAACACTGTTACTGCTTGCAGCCTGCAACGGCAAAAAAGAAGCAGGCTCAAAACCGGCAGCCGACGATGGTATCGACTCAACATTTGAATATAAGGTCGACCGGTTTGCAGATATTGAAATATTAAGATATCCTGTTCCAGGATTCAACAGTCTTTCACTAAAACAGAAGGAATTGATTTATTACCTATCACAAGCTGCTCTTGAAGGACGTGATATCTTATGGGATCAGAATAATCGTTATAATCTAACTATACGCAGAGTATGTGAAGGTGTGTATGAGAATTACATGGGTAACAAATCTTCCGATGACTGGAAACAATTTGAGACTTATCTTAAACAGATTTGGATGGCAAACGGTATCCACCATCACTATTCTGAAGATAAAATCATACCACAATTCTCACAGGAGTATTTTGTTTCTCTTGTAAAAAGCGTTGATCCGGGAAGAATGCCTTTCCGTGATGGTATGGCTGCAGATGAAACTTTAAATGAAATACTTCCTGTTATGTTTGATCCGGCAGTTATGCCAAAAAGAATGAATCAGACACCGGGAAAGGATATTATTCAGACTTCTGCCGTAAACTTCTATGAAGGTGTAACTCAGAAAGAGGTTGAAGATTTCTATAACGCCATGAAGGATCCGAATGACAACACACCAGTATCATACGGTCTTAATAGTAAAGTAGTCAAAGAAAACGGTGTAGTTACCGAAAAAGTTTGGAAGCTTGGTGGAATGTATGATAAGGCAATTGAGCGTATAATTGGATGGTTAGAAAAAGCATCTGAGGTTGCAGAAAATGACCATCAAAAAGATGTAATCAAAACTCTTATCGAATATTATAAAACAGGTAATCTTCAAACTTTTGATGAATATTCAGTTAAATGGGTAACTGATACAACTTCACGTGTTGATTTTATTAATGGTTTTATTGAGACGTATACTGACCCTATGGGACTGAAAGCCACTTGGGAGTCACTTGTTAATTTTAAAAGTATTGAGGCATCAGAGCGCACCAGAATTATCAGTGAGAACGCACAGTGGTTTGAGGACAACTCTCCAATAGACAACCGTTTTAAGAAAGAAGAAGTAAAAGGTGTTTCTGCTAAAGTAATTACTGCTGCTATTTTGGGTGGTGATACATATCCTTCAACTCCAATTGGTATAAATCTGCCAAATGCAGACTGGATAAGAAGAGATCATGGATCTAAATCAGTTACTATAGATAATATCACTTTTGCATATGATAAAGCTGCAGAAGGAAATGGGTTCAAGGAAGAATTCATGTGGAGTGAAAAAGAGATTGAGCTTACTAAAAAGTATGGAACATTAACTGATAACCTGCACACCGACTTGCATGAATGTTTAGGTCATGGTTCAGGTAAGTTGCTTCCAGGAGTTAGCTCTGATGTTCTTCAGGCATATGCTTCACCACTGGAAGAAACCCGTGCCGATCTGTTTGCACTTTACTATCTGGCTGATCCGAAGCTAGTTGAACTTGGTTTATTACCTGATAATGAAGCTTATAAAGCTGAATACTACTCATATATTATGAATGGTGCTATGACTCAGCTTACCCGTATACAACCAGGAAAGGATATTGAACAGGCTCATATGCGTAATCGTGCTACTATATCTAACTGGGTAATTGAGAAAGGTAAGGCTGAAAATGTGGTAGCTTTTGAAAAGAAAGATGGTAAAACCTACATCGTGATCAACGATTATGATAAGTTACGTCAGCTTTTTGGAGAATTGCTTGCTGAAGTACAGCGTATTAAGTCAGAAGGGGATTTTGAAGCAGGTAAAAACCTGATCGAAACTTATGGAGTAAAGGTGGACAAGAATCTACATGAGGAGGTTTTATCAAGATACGAAGCTCTTAATATTGCACCTTACAAAGGTTTTGTTAATCCTGTTTATAAGCTTGTAACTGATGAGAATGGTAAAGTAACAGATGTGACAATATCTTATAAAGAGAACTACATAGATCAACAATTACGTTATTCTAAACAGTATTCTGTGCTTCCACTTAAAAACTGATTTTAATCAGACTACATACTTAGGATATTTATATTTTAGCACTGAGTATTGAATAAATATAATTAACAAGAGGGTGTTTCACATATGTGATTCTACCCTCTTTTATTAGTTATAAAATAGTTACATTTATACTGTTTTTCAATTTAATATTTCCATTTAAAAGGTAAATAAATAGATGAATTATAATGAGACTTTAGACTACTTGTATAGTCAGGCACCTGAATACCAAAGGATAGGTCACGCTGCTTATAAAGAGGGACTGGACAACAGTCTGGCATTAGATGAAATTTTTGGTCATCCTCACAAGAAATTTAAAAATATACATGTGGGAGGAACCAATGGCAAAGGATCTGTTTCGAATCTTCTGGCTGCAATTCTTCAGATGTCAGGTTATAGGGTTGGATTATACACATCTCCTCACCTTATTGATTTTCGGGAACGAATACGTGTAAATGGTGAGATGATCAATAAGGAATATGTGATTGAATTTGTCGAAAAATACAGAGATAAATTTGAACCGGTGATGGCCTCTTTTTTTGAACTTACAATGGAGATGGCTTTTTTATATTTTGCCGAAAAAAAAGTTGATGTTGCTATTATTGAAGTTGGACTGGGTGGCCGTTTAGACAGTACTAATATAATTTTTCCAGATTTGAGTATAATTACAAATATTGGATTAGATCATATGAATTATCTTGGTAACACACTCACGAAAATTGCAGCAGAAAAAGCTGGTATTATTAAGAAATACACTCCGGTAATAATTGGAGAAATTGGAAATAGTGATGTTGCACAGGTTTTTATTGATAAGGCAAAATCTGTTGAAGCTCCTATTGTTTTTTCTGAAGTTTATATGAGTGATTTTGTTGCTGACAGATTGATAGATAAGATTTTTTATAAATCAGCAAATTTCGACAATATCACAGGACAATTAAGTGGTCCTGCTCAAGAGTATAATGCTAGAACCGTGTTAACAGCAGTTGATATTTTGCTGGAACTGGGGTACAACATTCCTAAAGATGCCGTTTACAAAGGATTTGAAAAAGTAACTGAAATAACAGGATTAATGGGTCGATGGCAGCTGTTAAAAACAGAACCCAAAATCTTTTGTGATATTGCACATAACTCTCATGGAATTAAATATGTAATTGAAAGACTGCTTTCAGAAGAATTCAAGAGACTTCATATTGTATTTGGAATGGCAAATGATAAAGATACTGAGTCTGTATTGAGATTATTACCCAAAAATGCAAATTATTACTTCACCAAAGCTTCCGTTCAAAGAGCTCTTGATGAAACTAAACTAGCTGATATGGCAGGTGAATTTGGTTTGCAGGGATACATCTGCCCTACAGTATCAGAAGCTGTAATAAAAGCAATTAAAAATGCCGATAAAGAGGATATTATCTTCATCGGCGGAAGTTCATTTATAGTAGCAGATGCCTTACCAATGTTTATCTGATATTACCAGATCATAACTATCCTGAAATTATAATTTTGGCGGGCATTCTGATCTTGGAAACCATCGGAAGGTTCTATATAAAAGGTTATTCGATTTGTCAGATGGCTATATTCAAAACTTATCGTTTCGGTAAAATCTATAACGCCTCCCTGCCCATTATCTTCAAGAAAACTTCTAATATATGGGAGAGGTGTCTGGACTTCATCAACACCCTGAGTTCCAAGGAAAATAAATCCATGTACTACTCCGTCTTCATAAATAAACTCATCAATAGCCGGCAACTGCCTTACAGCTTCCCATCTGTTAAGATTTGAGTTCCAACTCCACTGTGAAGCTGTAACATTAAAATTTTCTATATTCCAGGCCGTCTCAATAAAATCATCACTACTATCACTGCAAGATGTCATTACGAAAGCCGTACCCAAGAATAGAATCCCTGCAAAAATCGATACTAAAAGTTTTCTTTTCATATTTAATAATTATTGATAATGTTATTTGAAAGTAAGACCTGTAAAATCATCTTTCGTTTAATTTAAAACAATAAAAAGGAAGAATAGTTTGAATAAAAAAGGCTACTGCCTATTAAAATAAGTTTCATTAAAAGGCAGAAGCTATTTTTTTGATGTTATATTTTACATCTGTTTACAATTACCAAATTAAAACAATCCTGAAATTATATAATTGAGGAGCATCCGGATCTTTGGCTAACTGAGAGTCCTTAATAAAAAAAGCTACGGTACTCGGATTTCCGAATTGATAATCCACACTGATAGTTTCAGTGAAATAGACAGGATTCCCAAAATCATCATCTCCGGCATAATATGTTTCAACATAAGGCAATAATTTTTGTACCTCATTAACTCCCTGCTCCCCTATAAATACATATCCTAACTGTGCACCCTGTTCATAAATAAACTCAGTTAGTTCCGGCAGATTAAAGATAGCCTCCCATTGCATTGCATTATTATTCCAAACCCAATCAGATCTGTTTACTGTTATATTTATTATATCCCACTGTGTGAACTCGAGACTGTTATTATTTTTATTTATTGCATCATCAATTAGTTTCTTTATCTCTGCTTCACTAAGCCCACTTGACGGATTCTGATTTCTTATGGCCTGTTCTATAAGCCTTCGCGCTTCAGCTTCAGTAATGTAATCATCTGGCACTGAACATGAATAACTGATTAACATCAGACTAAAAACAACAAACGATATCAGATTTTTTTTGATTTTTTTATGTCTCATTTTCATTTATCTTTTCTTACTAAACATATCAAATATATCATCGATTACATCACCATCGCCATCTTTATCGAGTGTTCCACTAATCATGTCCATGATTCCTCCACCTGATCGACCTTGACTTCCACTTCCAAGCAATCCTCCCAGAAGATCACCTAACCCCCCTCCCCCTGTACTTGTCTTTCTTTTTTCTTTTCCCAAGTATGCCATTACTATTGGTGCAAGCAGAGCAAGTAGAGGCCCTATTTTCCCGGAACTAACACCTGTTTTTTTAGAAAGTGTTTGTTCTACAGCTGTTCTTTTACTACCAAATACATGTCCAAGTATACCATCTCCATCATTTTGTAATTCCTGTGTCTGCCCTTGCAGAATATTTGACAGGTTATCCAAAAGCGAACCATCATGCTTTGATTCTATGGCTCTGTTTAGACTCTCGGCCCCTTCAGCTGTTTGAGCATTTTTAGTCATTCCTGCAAGTATAGCAGGTATAGCAGTGCTAACTACTCCTGAGGCTTCTTTCTCGTTAATTCCCAATTTATCGGAAATACTCCTGATTAAGGATTGTCCAGTTGAGCTGTTTAGTAATTCTGATATATCCATATGATTAAGGAGTTAAACTGTTAAATAAAAATGACGTAATACACACAAATATACTATTTATAACAACATCCATAGAGGTTTCGTTCTGAAATTATTTGATTGAGGAAGAAAATCACCACATAAGGAGATAATAAATTGTTATTATATAAACATTATGTTACTACTTAAACTTGTACTCAGGAAAAAAACAGTTATTTTTGTCATAACAGAAGTTTTCAGAAAAAGACAAGCTGAAAACATAATTCTCGATAATAGGATAAAACTAAATATGAAACAATATCTTGATTTATTGCAAAGAGTACTTAACGAAGGTACTAAGAAAGAAGATCGTACAGGTACCGGTACCATCAGCATATTCGGTCATCAAAGCCGATTCAGCATGAGTGATGGTTTTCCCGTACTTACAACCAAAAAACTTAATCTGAAATCTATTATACATGAACTATTATGGTTCCTAAAAGGGGATACCAATATAAAGTACCTGAATGATAATGGTGTCCATATCTGGGATGAATGGGCAGAAGAGAATGGGGACCTGGGACATATTTACGGTTATCAATGGCGTTCCTGGCCAGACTATAATGGAGGACATATAGATCAGATTACCCAAGTGGTGAAAGATTTAAAGAACAATCCTGATTCGAGGCGAATAATAGTTAGCTCCTGGAATGTTGCAGATCTTCCAAATATGAACCTGCCACCTTGTCATGCTTTCTTTCAATTTTATGTTGCAGATGGTAAACTAAGTCTGCAGCTATACCAAAGAAGTGCAGATCTTTTTCTTGGTGTCCCTTTCAACATTGCTTCATATTCACTTCTCCTAAAAATGATGGCTCAGGTGACAAACCTGGAAGAGGGTGATTTTATTCATACGTTTGGCGATGCACATATTTATTTAAATCATTTAGAACAAGTAAAACTTCAACTAACACGTGAACCACGTCCGCTACCGCAGATGAAAATTAACCCTGATGTAAAGGATATTTTTAAATTCAGATATGAAGATTTTGAGCTAGTGAATTATGATCCGCATCCTCATATTAAAGGCAAGGTTTCAGTATGATAGCTATTGTTGTTGTTATTGACGAAAAAAATGGAATAGGTAAAAATGGAGGATTACTGTGTCATCTTCCAAACGACTTGAAACATTTTAAGAAGATTACTACTGGGCACACCATAATTATGGGAAGAAAAACATATGAATCATTACCTAATGGTTCATTGCCTGATCGGATAAATATTGTAGTGACATCAGGTGATGTAAATAATTTTCCCGGATGTATTGTTGTACGCTCAATAGAAGAAGCTCTGTCGGTAAGTAAAAGTCACGAAAAGGTTTTCATAATAGGAGGTGGCGAGCTTTACCGCACCACTTTCCATCTTGCCGACACACTCTATCTAACTCGTATTCACAATACATTCAATGATGCCGATACTTTTTTCCCTAATATTGATTTTAAAGATTGGGAGCTTATAGAGGAGGAGAGGCATATGGCTGATGATAAACATTTGTACCCTTATACATTTTTAACCTACTATAGAAAAAAAGTAAAGTAATGATCGATGATGCGTGGAAACTATTTTTAGAGGGAGATGATAAATCTTTCTCTAAGATTTATCATGCTTACTATTCGGAACTTTTAGCTTATGCATTAAATCTTGGATTCGATGATGAACGGAGTAAAGATGCAATACAAGATATTTTTTTCAATATTTATACTTCAAGAAAAAAATTAAACCACATTCAAAATATAGAATTTTATCTGCTCAGAAGTCTAAAAAACAGACTTCTTGACATTAGAAACTTGGAACTAATTGAAATTGGAGAATTACAACAAGACTACTTTGAAGAAAATGAGAAGATTGTAATTGAAAAAATTATTGATGAAGAAAAAGAAATACAGCTAAAAAATAAGTTAACTAACTTAATTAAAACACTACCTCCAAAGCAGAGAAGAATTATTCATTATAGATATCAATTGGATCTCAATTATTCAGAAATAGCTGAAATTATGAACCTTTCAACTGATGCTGTGAAAAAAAACTTATATCGTGCATTAAAGAAAATGAAAGGTGCATCACCATCCAATTCACTATTGTATTTAATACATTTATTCACAACACTTGGTTAATATTTATTAATTTAGTCCTTTTTTCAATTTTTCCATGTCTTTATTAAAAAGAGTGTAAATGAAATTGAAATTAGATTATAAGGATTTTTTATGTGATGACCTTTTTGTCTATTGGAGGACTCGTCGCACAGTTAAACTAACACAGTTTTGGGAAGATTTTATTAATAAAAACGAACATCTTAGAGAATCTTTTGAACTAGCCATTGCAACTTTCGATGAAATTCAGAAGAATAAGAGTGAGTGTATAATAGATGAAGAAACAGTAAACAGACAACTTCAGGATAGAATTTACCATTTAAAAAAAAGAAAACAATTATCCATTATAGTCACCTCAGTTGCCGCATCTCTATTTATAACAATAATTTCAACAATATACATTCTTACATCTAATACTAATAGTATACCGGAAAATCAACTTACTTCAATTGGTGAAGTAATGAGTCAGGATAAGATACAGTTAATCTCCGGAGAACAATCATTTGATATTGAAAACAACTCTATGGTTCAATTAACTGAAGGGGAAAATGCGTTAATACATGATTCAATTACTCAAAAACAGATTGACCTGAAAAACAATCAAAACAAGTTAATTGTTCCATTTGGGAAGAGATCTTCTGTAATTCTTGCTGATGGCTCATTAATACACTTAAATTCAGGAACAGAAATGGAGTTCCCATCAGCTTTTTCTAATCAGGCAAGAGAAATAAAAGTTAAAGGTGAAATATTTATTGAAGTTACAAAACAGAGTACTCCATTTATTATACATACACCTAAATCACAAATTACAGTATTTGGTACATCATTTAATGTATCTGCATATACAGATGAAGAAAGTGAAACTGTTGTACTTGTAGAAGGCTCAGTTCAAGTAAAAAATAATGTAAATTCATTGACTTTGAAACCTGGAGAAATGGCGATTCTAGACAATAATAGCATCCACAATCAAATGGTGGATGTAACGGAATATGTTAGCTGGAAAAACGGATATATGAACTTAAACAAAAATTCCTTAACCGAGGTTTTAAGAAAAATTGGCCGATATTACAATGTTGAATTTCATTTTGATAATACTTTGAAATTAAAAGAACAGACCTGTTCCGGTAAACTTTATCTTTCTGAAAATATTAATGATGTCTTAGAATCGTTCTCACAAATGACTTTTCTAAAATATTATATTGAAAGTGAAGGTGTTATTAGTATAAAAAAAGAATAAATGTAACTTAAATCAAATATATGTGTAATCTAAAATTAACTGCCTATGAAATAAGAATATGATGTTATAAAAAGGCCGTATAATGCGGGAACATTATTCGGCCTGTTAAGCGAATCTAATTTATTGGTAACAAATTAAATCTCAATCATAAAGATATGCAAGATAAACCAAACTTTAAACAACTAAACTTGAAAAAAGACAGCAAGTTTTTAAAAATTATGAAAATATACTTTTTTATAACTTTACTTTCTGTTTTTTCAATTGCAGCAGAGAACACCTACTCTCAATCAAAATCAGTTAGCATTGATGTTAAGGGAGTCACACTGCGTGAAGCGTTGCAAGAAATTGAAATGAACAGTGACTATTTATTCCTCTTTATGGATAATACTGAAAGTGGATTATCCAGGAGAGTAAACGTCTCTTATAACAACAGATCTATAAATGAGATTATGGATTTGTTGTTGAAAAACACAGACTTGGTCTACTCAATAGTGAACAGACAAATAACAATTTCAAAAAAGCCAATACTCGATGAGAAAGCGACGGAAAAGTCGACTATCATAAAAGAACTTCAACAAGATGGGAAGCTAATCTCGGGTACAGTATTAGATGATCAGGGTATACCTATTATCGGAGCAAATATCATTGAGTCAGGAACTACAAATGGGACAATTACAGATATTGATGGAAAGTTCACTTTACGTGTTTCAAATGAAGCTTCAATCCAGGTCTCCTTTATAGGATATTTAAGTCAGACAGTCAGTACTGCAGGAAATACAAGCTTCACAATAACACTCAGAGAAGACACTCAAGCACTACAGGAATTAGTAGTTGTGGGTTATGGCACACAGCGAAAAGAAAACCTGACAGGTGCAGTATCTACAGTAAATGTTGAAGAGACTCTTGGAAGCAGACCAATATCTGATGTGGGACGCGGATTACAGGGATCAACTCCAGGTCTTTCCGTTATTGTACCTAGTGGAGAGGTGGGCTCCGATCCACTAATAAAGGTTAGAGGTCAAATAGGTTCTTTTGAAGGTAGCTCACAACCTCTAATTCTTCTGGATAACGTAGAAATACCAAGTATTCAGGTTGTAAATCCAAATGATATTGAATCAATCTCAATATTAAAAGATGCTGCGAGTGCTTCGATATATGGAGCTAAAGGTGCTTTTGGGGTTGTTTTAATCACCACTAAGAAAGGAGCAACAGAAGATCAGGTTAATGTACAATACTCAAACAACTTTGCTTGGCAAAATATCTCCAAAAGAATGGAGATGGGTATGCTTGATGCAATGGAGTATTCCATTTTGGCAATGGAAAGAGTGGGAGGATCTGTTTCAGGTGCTTTCTGGCAAATTACCAGAGAAAGTTATGAAAAATCAAAAATATGGCATAATACATATGGTAAAATGGGACCGGAAGAACCAATGGTTTATGGTAGAGACTGGTATGTTGATGCCAATAACCGTAAACTGGGATTAAGAACATATGATCCATATGACTACATGATTAAAGAGTGGACACCTACTATGACTCATAATCTGTCGGTAAATGGCAAAAGCGGAAAAACCACTTTCAATGTAGGTCTTGGCTATCTTCATCAGACAGGTATGATGAAAGAAGCAGAATATGACGATTTTACCCGCTACAATGGTACAATTAGGTTAAGTAGTGAATTAAGTAAATATTTCACTTTAAGGGCAGGAGCTATTTACTCTAACAGAGATAAAAGGTATCCATATGTTACAAACAGTACTACTGCTGACCCATGGTTATACCTGTATAGATGGGGACCGGTTCAGCCTATGGGAACCGAGAATGGAGATCCTATTAGGAGTCCTGCTTCAGAAATTTCACAAGCTAATACTGCAAATCAGGAAAATAAATACTTTAACGTTAATATAGGTGCCTTGGTAAATATTACTGATAATTGGGTTGTAGATTTGGACTTTACAAATGCAAACGAAACCTTTATTAATAACCGCTTGGGTACCAGATATACAGCTTTGAACTCATGGGGCGGAGCTTTACCACTTACTGATGCAGAAGGAAATAGAATTTATGTAAACGATCAGGGTACGCCGGTGCCTTCAACAACACCTAATGCATTACCTGCTTATAAACTTAGCTTAACAGAATATACAGCTCATGGAGCTAATCCTGACCATATATACCGTAATGTTTTGAATGGTGTAACAAACACTCTCAATATATATACAACTTACAATTTGAAACTAAAAGAAGATCATGCTTTCAAATTTATGTTGGGTATGAACAGAGTAACATATGATGCCAAGAGCAACTGGTCACAGAAAACCGACTTAGCAGATATTGTGAATCCTCAGTTTGGAAAAGCAGTGGGAACAATGACATCAGGTGGAAACACTTTCTGGGAAGCACAGTTAGGCTACTTTGGTCGTATCAACTATGCATTCAGAGATAGATATCTTTTGGAAGGAAATTTACGTTATGATGGAAGTTCTAAGTTCCCATCAAGACTTTGGTGGCGCTTCTTCCCTTCAGTATCTGCAGGTTGGCGTGTTACTGAAGAAGCATGGATGGAGTGGATAACACCGGTTGTTTCATCAATGAAACTAAGAGGCTCCTGGGGTGTGATTGGAGACCAGACCGTACCAAGTGGACTTTATGCTCCTTCAATGTCTACAAGTCAAACAATGTGGCTTGATGCAAGTGGAGCAAAGGCTGTTGCTGTTGGCACACCAACTGCTATCACAAGAGATATTACTTGGCAGGATCTGGAGAATACAAACCTTGGTGTGGATCTATATTTTCTTAATAATACTCTTGGCGTTGTATTCGATGTTTATCGCAGAGATACCAAGAATATGATAGTTCCCGGGGAAGGTGTATCTTTCACGTTTGGTGCAGGTGCTCCAAAAGGAAATTTTGGTTCTTTAAGAACTGAAGGATGGGATCTTAGTGTTGACTACAACTATCGTTTTAAAAACGGATTGGGTATAAACGCTATGGCTACCCTATCGGATGCTGTTACTACTATTATGAAATATGGAGATACAAACAGTATAGATGGATGGTATGAAGGAAAAAAATATGGAGAAATTTGGGGTTACAGAACAGACAGATTATATCAGGAGAGTGATTTTGTGAGAGACTCAAATGGTGAGTTGCAAAAAATTGTTTTAACCGCAAATGAAAGCCAAAAATATGCCGGAAGAACAGTAAATAAACTCTCTGATGCAAATGGAAAACCTGTTTATCAGGCATTTCTGCAGAACAGTTCTAACTTCTTCTTTGGTCCTGGTGATGTAAAATTTGTGGATCTGAACGGTGATGGTGAAATTGATGCAGGTAGTCGTTTATTAGACGATCATGGCGATTTGGAAATAATAGGTAATTCAACACCAAGATTCGAGTATGGTCTGCGTTTAGGTGCAGATTGGCATGGTGTGGATGCTTCTGTATTTATTCAAGGTGTAGGAAGCAGACAAATATGGGGTGTAGGATTCTTAACAACTCCTGGTTTTCATGCATCTGATGGTGCTATGCCACAAGCCATTGCTGGAGACTTTTGGAAACCTGACAGAACAGATGCTTTTTATCCGGCTCCTTACAACTTGGCAGGAAGTAATACTGGCAATAATATGCAGGTTCAATCAAAGTATCTGCTTGACATGTCTTATACCAGAATTAAAAACGTTACTATTGGATACAGTTTCCCAAGTAGTTTAATGAATAAAGTGATGGTTAATAACCTTCGCGTTTATCTTTCTTTGGAGAACTTCTTCACTTTTGATAATTTAAGGGGACTACCTATCGATCCTGAAGTTATCTCGGGATATTCAATGTTCAATGAGACTAACTATAACTTAGGCAGAACAGGTGTTGGTACACCTACTTTTAAAAGTGGATCGGTTGGTTTACAAATTAATTTTTAAAATAGAAGAAACATGAAAAAGAATATAATAATAAGCAGCTTATTACTTATTGTTTTATTAATAAGTAGCTGTTCCGATGTACTTGACAGACCTGAACTAAATGATATGAATGATGACACTTATTGGAGAAATGAGACTGACCTCAGACTCTTCGCCAATGGTTTTTATATCAATTATTTTGTCGGTTACAACAATACATGGGGAGTAGCATATGCCCCATTAAGGGGTTATTACTTCAGTGATGACTTTTCAAACACTAATGTACAGTCAAATTTTGAGTCCAGTGCGCCATCAAGTAGGGGAAGTACATCTGAAACACCAGATATGCTGATTCAGTATGCAGGACCAAACTGGAATTTTGCCTGGGTAAGAAAGTCTAATTTATTTATAGACAGAATTGAAAATGTAGCCAAGTCTCAAATAAGTAGTGAAGCATATAATCACTGGTTGGGTGTCGCTCGCTTTTTCAAGGGTTTTGAATACCATAGACTTGTAAGAGTTTTTGGTGATGTACCATACTATGAAACACTCTTTGATTCTAGTGATCTTGATAAAATGTATATTGACAGAACTCCACGTGGAGAAGTGATGGACCGGGTATATGATGACCTGATGTTTGCATTCCAGAATGTGCGGTTAAATGATGGAGATAATGTTCTTAACAGGTACGTTGTAGCAGGATTTATTTCCAGAATTATGCTTTTTGAAGGAACATGGCAGAAGTATCATCATAATGATCAGGCAAGAGCTAAGAAATATCTTGAACTGGCAGTAGCTGCCGGAGACTTCGTAATTAATAGTGGAAATTACAGTATCTCTTCAGACTTCAGAAGCTTATTTGGCTCTCAAGACCTTAAAGGAAATCCTGAAATATTAATGTATCGTCATTATGATGCTGCACAAGGTGTAACACACCATGTAGCCTCCTATTCTAATGGATATGAGAGTCAATCTCCTTCAGCAAACTTATCACTCGCAAAATCCTTTCTATGCGTTGATGGTCAGCCATATAAACTATCAAGTGTTGAAAATGCTGATTCGTTGAATATTAAAAATATGATTAGAACTCGTGACCCGAGATTTGAAGCTACTTTTCAAGATGTACCAAAAGTACAAGCTGCAACATTGTTGTATGCAAGTAAATTTATAGATAGAACAGGGCCTACATTTTGGAATTCAGGTAATATACCTCCTATGTATGGAAGTAATTCCAATACAAATGATGCTCCTGTAATGCGTTATTCAGAAGTACTTTTAAACTGGATTGAGGCAAAAGCGGAACTTGCAACGTTGGGTGGATCTTCTGTAACACAACTTGATATCGACATTTCCATTAATCAGATAAGAAACAGACCATTAGACTCTGAAGCTATTGCAAAAGGTGTACAAAAAACAGCTCCAATGAGTCTGGCAGCGCTACCTGATGACCCGGATCGTGATCCTGATGTATCACCTTTGATATGGGAAATCAGACGCGAAAGAAGAATGGAGTTTGTATTTGAATATTCTAGACTCCTGGATATCAAACGCTGGAAGAAAATCAATTATATGAGTGCTACACAATATCCGGACAACTTACTTGGTTTGTGGATAAATGTAAAAGAAGAACTACCTTCTTTACTTGTAAGTGAGAAAGTGGGTCTGTTGAAAGTTAAGAAAGCCGATGGAACAGTTGTAACTTATGATGGAACAAACGATGATGAGATGGTAGGCTTTTATATGATTGAAAATGGAACTGACCGACAGGCATTTGATGACAGAGTGTATTTAGCACCTGTGGGAACTGCTCAGATCGACCAGTATAAAGATAAAGGTTTTACTTTGACTCAAACTCCGGGATGGAATTAATTTACTAACTTCAATTTCCCCAAAAGAGGGTAATATCTTTGTATGATTTTACCCTCTTTTTTTAATATAATAGTTCAGATTACAATTCAGTCATTTTCACTACATTTGTAAAATTGAGTGCGATAAAGTCCCAATGAAAATATAAGTAATGCATATGAGACGATACATTTTTATTGCATGCATGTTTGCCTTGACCTACGCATCATTTCCTCAGGACCAAGTTCAGGACCCATTGAAAAACAGTTTAGCCAGGTCATTGACAAACATTTACCAGGAAACACTGCTTCGACCGGGAATAGTAAATATTGACAGTATATTTATTAATGACAAGAAAAAAAGTATAGAGATTTACACAAACCTTTCACTTTCATACCTCCCAATGAGGGAACTAACCATAAAGCGGGTATATGACAGTGTGCGATATCATATACCATTTAATCAAAAAAAATATCGAATCAGTGTCTATTCAGATGAAATGGAAATAAGTGAACTTATTCCCAATTTCCATAGAAGTAAACAATTAGACAAGAAAAGAATAATTTCACAAAAAGCAACTAAACCCTTAGTGACAAATATTTCAAATCCTGCTGGCACTTTCTTGAAGGGATTACAAAACAATCACATTGCATTATGGCAAAGTCATGGCTGGTATTATGAGCAAAAGTTAGGACGATGGGAATGGCAAAGAGCAAGAATATTTCAGACTGTAGAAGATCTTTATACTCAAAGCTATGTGATTCCCTTTCTTACTCCGATGTTAGAGAATGCAGGAGCTAATGTAATTCTACCTAGAGAACGTGATTACAACAAGGTGGAGTTAATAATTGACAGAGATGGTTATAGCTCAGGAGAGTATAGAGAAATAAATGGAAGAGAATCATGGTATGACAACGATTCTTTTGGATTTGCTAATATAAAAGAGTTTTACACAGATGGTGAAAATCCCTTTATGTTGGGCAAGGCAAGGCAAATAAAAACAATATCCAAAGGTGAAGAGAGTATAGCTGAATGGATCCCGGATATAAAAGAAAAAGGCAGATATGGTGTTTATGTCTCTTATAAAACTTTGAAAAACAGTAGTGATGAAGCTTTATATAGTGTATATCATTCAGGTGGGAAAACAGATTTAAAGGTAAACCAACAGATGGGTGGTGGAACCTGGATTTTTCTTGGATATTTTGATTTTGAGGAAGGAAGAAATAATAAGATAACACTTACAAATAAAGGGAAAAAAGCTGGAAGAATTATTACCGCTGATGCTGTAAAAATTGGAGGAGGAATGGGAAATATTGCACGAATGCCTCATCCGGAAGGTTTTGATTCTGAAAACATTAAAAGTTCTGAGAACTCAGGTCAGAACATGAATGAAGAAAATAATAAAGCTAATTCAAACAATTTAAAGTCATTAATAAAATACACACCCGAAATTAGTGGGTATCCCAGATACACCGAAGCTGCAAGATATTGGATGCAATGGGCAGGAGTACCTGACACTATATATAACAGAAATGAGAGTAAGAATGACTACATAGATGATTATTCAAGTAGAGGATTCTGGGTGAACTGGCTGGCAGGCGGTTCATCTGTTCTGCCTAAGGAGAATGGATTAAACATTCCGCTGGATCTGGCATTTGCATTTCATACAGATGCCGGCACCTTCTGGGGGGATACAATTGTAGGCACACTTGGAATATATATGACCCATTATAATAATGAGTTATTTGAAAATGGTAAATCCAGATGGGCTTCACGTGATCTATCTGAATTGATTATGGATGAAATTGTATCTGATATCCGTAGAGAATTTGAACCTGAATGGACCCGACGTCATTTATGGAACCGATCTTATGCTGAAGCTCGTATACCAAACGTACCAACAATGCTGCTTGAATTACTTTCTCATCAAAATTTTGCAGATATGCGTTACGGACTGGATCCAACTTTTCGGTTTCTGGTGAGCAGATCCATTTATAAAGGAATGCTAAAATATATATCAACACAATATAAGAGACCTTATGTTGTACAGCCTCTTCCAGTTAAAGACTTCTCAGCTACATTCTCAAATGATACTGTAATACAATTAAACTGGAAGCCAACAGTTGATATATCTGAGTCAACGGCTTTTCCAGAAAAATATATTGTTTACACACGTATAAATAATGGTGGATTTGATAACGGAATACTGGTTACAAATAATAGTTATTCAACTGTAATAAAGAAAGATCATATTTACAGTTTTAAAGTAGTTGCAGTAAATGATGGAGGAATAAGCTTCCCATCAGAAATATTATCTGTTTGCAGAAAATCTGATCAAAAAGGTGAAGTATTGATAGTCAATGGATTTACAAGAATCTCTGCTCCATACAGTTTCACTACTTCTGAAGATAGCATAGCTGGTTTTGTTGGAAGTGTTGACAATGGTGTACCCTATATTGCAGATTATCACTTTATTGGACAAATGCATGAGTTCAGAAGGACGATTCCATGGATGGATGATGATGCATCAGGATTTGGTGATAGTAAAGCTAATTTTGAGACCACCAAGATAGCAGGAAATACTTTTGATTATCCTTACATACATGGATTAGCTTTTGCAGATGCAGGATACTCATTTGTGTCAACTTCTGCAAGTGCTGTTGAATCCGGCTTAGTGGAAATTGAAAATTTTGAGACTGTTGATTGGATATTAGGGAAACAGCGTGAATGGATAGTCGCCAGAGGTGCTAAACCCCCGAGGTTTAAAACTTTTTCCAGAATTGAGCAGGAACTAATAACAGATTATTGTAAAAAAGGAGGCAACATAATTATAAGTGGTGCATTTGTAGGTACTGACCTATGGGACAATCCATACTCAACAACAGAGGATAGAGAATGGGCTCAGAATACATTGAAATATAAATGGCGTAACAATTATGGAGGAGTGACAGGAAAAATCAAGTCTGTGCCTTCGCCATTCCATTTGATTAAAGGGAATTTAGAATACTATAATGCACTTAACAGCGAAGGATATGTTGTTGAAAATCCTGATGCAATAGAGCCTGCAAGTGAAAACGCTTTCACCATTTTTCGTTATGCAGAGAACAATCTTAGTGCAGGTATTTTATACAAAGGTGAAGATTATAATAGTTGTATTTTGGGATTCCCAATTGAATCAATTACAAATCAAGAAAAGATAAATAGTCTTATAAAAAACATTATGCAGTCATTTTTTGAGTATTCAAATAATTAATTAGCATAAGATTACTCTGAAAATATTTATAAACTAAATCAATATGAAAAAAATAGATGCTTTCATTATTTACTCTGATGCCAATCAGGCACAACAAACTGTAAATGAACTAAAGAAATCAGATACAATTAACAATATTTTATTACTTACACCTGAAAACATCAATGAGACAATTGAAGGATGTAAAAGTATTGAAATAGATACATTACTGAGTAGTAATACAATTAAAAAGATTGCACTAAACACTGAATCTGATTATACGGCACTATACATGAAATCAACTGCTTTGAAATTGGGCTATTTTGCCTTAGAAAGAATGATACAGATTGCAGAAGATAGTAGTGCCGGAATGGTATATTCTGATTATTTTGCAATAGTTGCTGGAGAGAAAAAAAACTATCCAGTTATAGATTATCAGGAAGGCAGTTTAAGGGATGATTTCAACTTTGGTTCATTTATCTTATTTAATAGCACTGTTTTTAAGAGAGCTGCAGAAAGAATAAACAGTGAAGATTATAAATTTGCGGGATTATATGACTTACGTCTTAAGGTGTCACAAATAGCTGATCTGGTTCATATTAATGAATTCCTCTATACAGAATTTGAAGAAGACAACAGAGAATCGGGAAAGAAGATATTTGATTATGTAGATCCAAAAAACAGACAGGTACAAATTGAAATGGAAAAAGCATGTACTCAACATTTAAAGGATGTGGGGGCTTATCTTGAACCAATATTCAATCCTATAGAATTTAATATGGATGAATTTGAATATGAAGCTTCTGTAATAATTCCAGTACGAAACAGAATTAAAACTATAAAAGATGCTATTGCATCGGTTTTAAGACAGAAAACTGTTTTCAAATTCAATCTTATAGTAGTAGATAATCATTCTACCGATGGTACTACCGAGGCTATAGAAGAATTTAACAATGACTCTCGTTTAATACATCTAATTCCGAACCGTAATGATCTTGGAATTGGTGGTTGCTGGAACCTGGGAATACATCATCCTCAATGTGGAAAGTTTACAATCCAGCTTGACAGCGATGATATTTATAGCGGAGAAGACACTTTGCAAAAGATTGTCAATGCATTTTATGAACAAAATTGTGCAATGGTAGTAGGTACATATCAAATGACCAACTTTGATCTGGAAATGATCCCCCCAGGAATAATCGATCATAGAGAATGGACTCCTGAAAATGGACGCAACAATGCATTGAGAATAAATGGCTTAGGCGCACCAAGAGCTTTCTACACACCAATTCTACGTGAAATTAAGTTGCCAAATACGAGTTATGGTGAAGATTATGCTGTAGGATTAAGAATATCACGAAATTACCAAATTGGGAGAATATATGATATATTGTACCTGTGCAGACGATGGGAAGATAACTCTGATGCATCACTTGATATTGTCAAAATGAATGGTCATAACCTTTATAAAGATAGAATAAGAACATGGGAACTTCAGGCGAGAAAGAAAATAAAACGAGAGAACCTCTGATACATGTAGGTATTCTACAAAATCAGAATAGAATCAACTTCTCATTACTTTCAACTTATAAACTTCAAGGAAAAAAGTTTTCGAAAGGAGATTATTTTGTAGAGATCGATAATGGTCAGATTAGTTTCAACGGAGAGAGATATGATCAGTTAACTTTTGAAGCAGATCAATTGCATAAGGACAGCTTTGAAATTAAAGATGTAATTATCGGTGTACAGTTTCATTGGGAGAGAAAAGAGAATCAACAGTTTTTAGGTGGATTAAAGTTTATTACTACCGGAGTGGGTGAAAATAAATCTATTACTGTGATAAATATCGTCTCTCTTGAAGATTATCTAAAGAGTGTTATCTCTTCTGAAATGAGTTCTACCAGCTCGGAAGAATTACTAAAAGCTCACTCTATTATATCACGAAGCTGGTTGCTTGCACAGATCATTAAAAACAAATCAATAAACAAAGAAAAAAAAGTTTATCAGACTTCAATTGAAACACCAACTGAAATTATAAGATGGTATGATCGGGAAGATCATGAAGATTTTGATGTTTGTGCAGATGATCATTGTCAGCGCTATCAGGGAATTACAAGACAAACAACAGAACTGGTTGACAGAGTTGTAAATGAGACTTGGGGAAAGGTTATTTCCTATAAGGGTTCTATTTGTGATGCACGTTATTCAAAGTGTTGCGGAGGCATAATGGAAACATTTGAGAATGTTTGGGAACCAATTGTTCATCCATATCTTCAGGGAAAACCGGATAATTATAGTGGTATTCCATTACCAGACCTTTGTATTGAAGAAGAAGCCGAAGAGTGGATCAGAAGTTCACCAGATGCATTTTGCAACACTCAAAACACTAATGTGCTTAAACAGGTTTTGAATGATTATGACCAGGAGACTGCTGATTTTTACAGATGGACAAAAACGTATAGTCAGGAAGAACTTTCAGCATTAATTTATGAACGTACCGGGATTGATTTTGGAGAGATAGTTGACTTACAACCTTTGGAAAGAGGTACATCCGGACGAATCATTAAACTTAAAATAATAGGGACTGAAAAGGTTTTAGTTATTGGTAAAGAACTCGAAATCAGAAGAGCTTTATCCAAATCTCATCTTTACAGTTCTGCTTTTGTTGTTGATGCCTCAGAAGAAAATGATGAAGGTATACCTCAAATGTTTGTATTAACAGGTGCCGGATGGGGACATGGAGTCGGACTTTGTCAGATCGGTGCCGCAATGATGGCTGATAAAGGTTATAAATACAAAGAGATCCTACTTCACTATTTTCCCGGGTCTAATATCAAAACAGAATACTAATAAAACATTTGACTAAAAGTCTTTGCTTTACAAACAACTAATAAAAGAAATGAAAAACAAACTAAGTAGAAAAGCAACATTTCGTAATCCATGGACATGGGTGCCTACTCTTTATTTTGCAGAAGGTTTACCTTATGTAGCAGTTATGACAATTTCAGTAATCATGTATAAACGATTGGAACTATCGAATACAGAGATTGCACTTTATACAAGCTGGCTTTATTTACCTTGGGTTATTAAGCCATTTTGGAGTCCATTTGTAGATATACTTAAAACTAAACGATGGTGGATAGTTTCCATGCAATTGCTTATTGGTGCAGGTTTGGCTGGAATTGCATTCACCCTCCCTACCCCATTTTGGCTTCAGGCTTCACTCGCTTTCTTCTGGCTTATGGCATTTAGTTCAGCCACTCACGACATAGCTGCTGATGGTTTTTATATGCTATCTCTAGATGATTCTCAACAATCATTTTTTGTTGGTATAAGAAGTACTTTTTATCGACTTGCCTCTATAACGGGACAAGGATTTTTAATAATACTTGCAGGTTTCTTCGAGAGGAAAGTAGACATACCAACTGCATGGAGCTTAACCTTTTTCATTATGGGTGGATTATTTATTGCATTTTTCGTTTACCATCGCTTTGTTCTCCCATATCCAGTCTCAGATTCAGGTAAAGCAGCAAACACTCCAAAAGAAGTAATGCGTGAATTTGGCAATACATTCAGATCTTTTTTTACAAAGAAGGGTATTGGACTGGCTCTTGTTTTTATACTATTATACCGTCTTGCAGAAGCAATGCTGGTAAAACTTGCATATCCTTTTCTACTTGATCCCAGAGAAGTTGGAGGTCTCGGCTTAGCTACACAAGATGCAGGTATAGCATATGGAACTGTTGGAGTTATTGCGTTAACTATCGGAGGAATAATTGGTGGAATATTAGCATCACGTCAAGGTTTGAAATATTGGTTATGGCCAATGGCATTAGCTATTACACTTCCAAACGCCGCCTATCTCTTATTGTCTGTTTATCAACCAGAAAATTTTCTTTGGGTAAACCTTGCAGTATTCATTGAACAGTTTGGTTATGGTTTTGGATTTACTGCTTATATGTTATACATGATTTATTTTTCACAAGGTGATCACAAAACTGCACACTACTCAATTTGCACAGGTTTTATGGCACTTGGAATGATGTTGCCGGGTATGGCCGCAGGTTGGATACAGGAACAACTTGGATATATTAACTTCTTTATATTTATATTGATTGCTATAATACCAACTCTAATAATTATTCCATTTATGAAAATAGATAAGGATTTTGGTAGAGCTAAGAAAAAAAATAAAAAAACCGAAACAGACAATAGTGGGGATAATCAGTAATCTGATTATTAAAAACAAACAATTTATTAATATAGTATGAAAATAAATAATATTATATTGCTAGTTACAGTTATTGGATTTATATTTTGCACATCATCTTTTGCTCAAGATATAAAGATTAAGACAGGAATTGAGGTTCTTAAAAATGATAACTTTAAACAACTACGAGGAAAACGAGTGGGATTAATTACAAACCCTACAGGAGTTGATGACAACTTAAGATCAACTATAGATATTCTACACGAGGCTAATGGTGTGGAATTGGTTGCGCTTTATGGACCTGAACATGGGGTACGAGGTGATGTTCATGCAGGAGACAAAGTATCCGATTTTAACGATCCGAATACTGGAGTACCTGTCTATTCTCTGTATGGTTCTACAAGAAAACCAACTTCTGAAATGCTTGAGGGGATTGACGTATTAGTCTATGATATACAGGATATTGGTTGTCGCTCGTACACATACATTTCTACTATGTACCTGGCAATGCAGGCTGCTTCAGAAAATAATATCGAGTTTATGGTACTTGACCGTCCAAACCCCTTAGGTGGACAAAAAATTGAAGGTAACCTTGTTGAGGATGGCTTCATTTCATTTGTAAGTCAGCTTAAGATACCATATATATATGGACTTACATGCGGTGAGTTAGCCGAGATGATTAACGGTGAAGGTATGTTAGAAAATCCCTGTAAATTGTCTGTAATTAAGATGAAAAAATGGAAAAGAAAAATGAAATTTGAAGATACCGGCTTGCCTTGGGTCCCAACCTCACCTCATATACCATTCTATCACTCTGCCTACTATTATCCTGTTACAGGAATATTGGGTGAACTAGGTTATGTATCAATAGGTGTTGGTTATACCCTACCTTTTGAAATTGTTGCCGCCGAATGGATAAATGCAGAGGAATTTGCCGCTGCCCTTAATTCTAAAAGTCTATCTGGAGTTAATTTTCGTCCAATTCATTTAAAGCCCTACTATTCTGTTGGCCAAGGTGAGAATTTTCAGGGAGTCCAAATATATATTACCGATTTCTCCAAAGTTCGCCTCTCAGATATTCAGTTTCACATCATGGAAGTGGCAGCTAAACTATTTCCCGATAAGAAAGTTTTTGATCATGCTTCAGAAAATCGGTACAATATGTTTGACAAAGTATGCGGAAGCGATAAAATCAGAATTGAATTTTCAAAGAACCATTCCTATAAAGATATAAGCAGACATTGGACTAAAGATGAAGATTACTTTAGAAAGCTTTCAAAAAAATATTATCTTTATAAATAATAAGCACAATTTTATCAAATTACATTTAGCCGTATAAATGAATAAAATTACATTTCCACATCAAAGTGGCAGACTATTATCACTGGATATACTTAGAGGAATTACAATAGCCGGTATGATTATGGTAAATAATCCCGGATCGTGGAATTATATTTACACACCACTTGGTCATGCTCATTGGCACGGTCTTACTCCAACCGATCTTGTATTTCCGTTTTTTATGTTTATTATGGGTGTATCTACATACATGTCCCTAAGAAAATTCGATTTCGAACCATCAGGCGCTGCAATATGGAAAGTAGTACGTCGCACGATATTAATTTTTTTAATTGGACTTGCATTGGGATGGTTTGGACAACTTTGCAGGGGACTTGCATCAAGTGAATCATTTATTGAGGCTGCCGGTCATTTTGATACAATTAGAATTCTTGGAGTTTTACAGCGGCTTGCTCTTGCATATGGATTTGCATCACTGATAGCGCTTCTTTTTAAAGAAAGGCATATCATATTGACCATTTCTATACTATTGATTGGGTATTATTTTTTGCTGTTGGTTGGTAACGGATATGAGATGTCGGAACAGAATATAATTTCTGTTGTTGACAGAGCAATATTAGGAGAAAACCATATGATAAGTGATTGGACAGAAGAGGGTGTTAAAATAGCATTTGAGCCAGAAGGATTATTAAGTACAATTCCATCAATAGCCCATGTCCTTATTGGTTTTCTTTTTGGAGGTTTAATCATAAAACATAAAGATAATCATACAAGAGTAGAAAAGCTATTGATCTGGGGAACTGTTTTGGCTTTTTCCGGGCTGCTTTTTAGCTATAATTGTCCTATAAATAAAAAAATCTGGAGCCCTACTTTTGTTCTTACAACAACTGGTTTTGCAGCTCAATTGCTCGGTTTATTAATATGGATTATTGATATCAACCAAAATAAAAAATGGAGTCGATTTTTCCATGCTTTTGGAGTTAACCCTCTGATAGTTTATGTCTTTGCCGGGGTTATGGCAAATCTTTTATTAAATATTAAAGTTAGCTGGCAAGGCGAAATTATACCAATTAAGAATTATATATACAGCACTCTAATTCAACCATGGGCAGGTAATTATTTTGGATCGTTATTATACGCTCTCTTATTTGTATCAGCTTGTTGGTTGTTTGGCTATATTTTATATAAGAGAAATATATACATAAAGATTTAATTATAAAACAGCGTTTTGAAAAGATTAATTGCAGATAGTGGCGCAACTAAGACTGATTGGTGCCTCATAAAAGGAAATGAAATATTAAAACATTATTCAGGAAAAGGAATAAGTCCGGTATTTCAAACAGAAGACCAAATATCAAATGAAATTCATAATAATGTTTTTCCTGAGTTCAAAGAGTGGAATATTAGTAAAATTCATTTTTATGGTTCTGGATGCATAGCTGAAAATATTCCTATTGTAAAGAATGCAATTTTTAAGATATTCCCTATTGAGACTATCGAAGTTTATAGTGATCTGATTGCAGCCGCACATAGTTTATGTGGCCATAAACCTGGAATTGCATGTATATTAGGTACTGGAAGTAATTCCTGTGAGTGGGATGGTAATAGAATAATAAATCAGATCTCACCTCTAGGATTTATTTTAGGAGATGAAGGCAGTGGTGCCTATATAGGTAAAAAATTGATCGGAGATGCTTTAAAAAATCAATTGACACCAGGATTAAAAGAGTTGTTACTAGACGAATATGAACTAACTCCCTCAATCATTATCGACAAAGTTTACCGCCAACCCTTTCCAAGTCGTTTTTTGGCAAGCCTATCACCATTTATTAGTAAACATCTGGATGATGAGTCTATCAGGCAGATTGTAATTAATAGCTTTAATGACTTTTTCAAAAGAAATATCATGCAGTATAATTTTAGTGAAAAGAGTGTTAACTTTGTGGGTTCCATTGCCTGGTATTATTCGGATATATTAAAAGAAACTGCACAATTAAATGGAATTATTACAGGAAAGATATTGAAATCCCCTATGATCGGTTTAATTGAGTATTATTCAAAAACACTTTAATTGAAATTATATGTCATTTGATAAGCTAACAGAACAACCATCTCTTTACGACAATCTTGAAAATAAAACAGTTGAAGAGATACTTCATGAAATTAATTTAGAGGATCAGAAAGTAGCTTTAGCTGTTCAAAAAACAATACCGCAAATAGAGAAGCTGGTTACTGGTATCATTGAAAGAATGAAAAAAGGTGGACGTCTTTTCTATATAGGTGCAGGTACTAGCGGTAGACTTGGAGTATTGGATGCATCAGAAATTCCTCCAACCTATGGGATGCCAAACACCTATGTGATTGGATTGATTGCAGGAGGCGATATAGCTCTGCGAAATCCTGTTGAAGCTGCAGAAGATGATTTTGAAAAAGGATGGGAGGAATTAAAAGAGTTTAAGATTAATCAAAATGATGTTTTGGTTGGAATTGCAGCATCGGGTACAACACCCTATGTTATTGGAGCTTTACGCAACGCTCGTGCAAATGGAATTCTTACTGCAGCGATATGTTGTAATCCCGGATCACCTGTCGCAACAGAAGCAGATATAAAGATAGAACCAATTGTGGGACCTGAATACGTAACTGGAAGCACAAGGATGAAATCAGGTACAGCACAAAAATTGGTTTTGAACATGATTTCAAGTACAACAATGATTAAACTTGGCAGAGTAAAAGGCAACAGAATGGTTAATATGCAGCTCACAAACCAGAAGTTAGTTGACAGAGGTACACGTATGTTAGTTGAAGAACTAGGTCTACCCTATGAACAGGCTAAAAATTTATTGATATTACATGGTTCAGTTAGTAACGCATTGAAAAACTTCAGACAATAATTTTTATAATGGCAGTTATTATTCAGACTAATCATCCGGATATTTTATTGGATAAGATTTACGAAGCAATCGAAAATAAAAAGGCCGAAAAGTGGGAGTGTACAGAGGATGGAAGATTAACTTATGGTGCATTAATATGGAAAAATGAAGCTTTTTTTAAACCCCAAATCTGGGTAGATGATAAGGAGTTACGTTTTGGATTGTTAAAACGAAAAGACAGAAAACATATCTCCTCAAAACTATATGCTACATTTCATACAAAGCTAATAGAGATGCTCTTACTCAGATTCGATAAAGATTTTAAATCTGTAACTGCTACTGCTAATAGAACAGATCCAGATTGTTTTTAATATTCTTATGAACTTTTGACATGAATAAAAAGATATTTATATTTTTCATACTTGTAAGTTACACAGTTTTATCTGTTGCACAGGAGACTAGTTATAAAACAGTTTTAGACATTCCGTATTACGATGAAATTACCAGACAACAAAATAATTCAATAAATGAGAGATGTAACTTAGATATATATTATCCCACAAACGTAAAAAGATTTGCCACTATTGTTTGGTTTCATGGAGGTGGACTTACAGCCGGAAATAAAGAAATACCTGAAGCACTTAAAAACAAAGATCTTTGTGTAATTGGTGTAAATTACAGACTTTCACCGCAGGCTAAAGCACCTGATTATATTGAAGATGCAGCCGCGGCTGTAGCATGGGTATTCAAAAATATAGAAGAATTTGGAGGAGACAGATCAAAAGTTTTTGTTTCAGGACATTCAGCAGGAGGATATTTGACAATGATGATTGGATTAAATAAAGAATACTTAGCAAAATATAAAATAGATGCCGACAGTATAGCCGGACTTATCCCTTTAAGTGGACAAACTATAACCCATTTTAATATCAGGGAAGGATATGGCATGAAAGATACACAGCCATTTGTAGATAAGTTTGCCCCACTTTATCATGTAAGGAATAGTGCACCTCCGTTATTACTGATTACCGGGGACCGTGAATTGGAGATGCTTGGAAGATATGAAGAGAATGCATATTTGGCACGAATGATGAAGATTGTAGGACATAAAGATACAAGACTTATTGAAATTCAAGGATATGGACATGACATGACGTTTCCTGCTTTCCCTTTATTAATAAGGGAAGTTGATCAAGTTTTGCAATTGAAAAAATAAACTATTATATTATCCTGAAAAAAGAATGTATATAGAAAGAATAACACAAATTGATGAAAGTATTGTTGATGCTTTTAAGAAATTAATGCCCCAACTAACAGGAAGAGATGAGTACCCATCATATGATGAACTTAATAAAGTTATTGAATCAGACAATGTTCATCTATGTCTTGCATATGATGAAAATAAAAGAGTGATTGGAACAGTAACAGTGGTATTTGTTACTATTCCTACAGGTGAAAAAGCATGGATTGAGGATGTAATTGTTGATAAAGATGAAAGAGGAAAAGGTCTTGGTACTGCTTTAATATGGCACGCATTACAAATTGCCCGCGATAAAGGAGTAACCAAGATTGACCTGACTTCACATCCCAGTCGTATAGCCGCAAATAAACTATATCAAAAATTAGGATTTGAGAAAAGAGAATCTAATGTTTACAGATTCAATCCTGATAAGTAGTAATCTGAATGAGTAAATTTATGGGAGTTTATAAACAACGTTGTTTATATTCATACCTGCACCAACGGAAGCTAATACAATAATATCACCACTCTCAAGTTGATGATCGTCCATTGTATCTCGAATAATCATATCCAGTAGTGTAGGAACTGTTGCTACAGAGGAATTCCCAAGCCATGAGATTGTCATTGGCATAATATACTCAGGAACTTCATTAATATTATATAGCTCAAACAAACGCTTCAAGATTGCATCGTCCATTTTTCCGTTTGCCTGATGAATCAAAACTTTACTTATATCAGTGATATTTAAGTTTAATTTATCAAGGCCTGCCTTAATTGCATTTGGTACGTTTGACAATGCATATTGATATAGTCTGCGACCATTCATTTTTAGAAAATGCACTTTTTTCTTTGCAAGTCCTGGTTCATATGAATATCCCATATAAAGCATTTTTGCATAATCCAATGCATCACTACGTGAATTATGGCCAAGAATACCTATCGGGGTCTCGCTCTCTCTTGCTTCCATAATAGCTGCTCCTGCTCCATCTGCATAAATCATACTATCACGATCGTGAGGATCTGAAATACGTGAGAGTACATCGGCCCCAACAACTAGTATTTTTTTAGCATCTCCTGATTTGATATAGTAGTCTGCCTGAATAACTGCCTGAACCCAGCCTGGACATCCAAACAACACATCGTATGCAATTGCGGAAGGGTTTCTAATGCCTAGTTTCTGCTTTAATCTTGCAGCCATCGTTGGTAAAACATCTATTTGAATATCATCAACTCTGGTTTCTCCGAAATTGTGTGCAAAAATTATATAGTCTAGTTCTTCTTTATCTATACCTGCAGATTCAATAGCTTTATTAGATGCAATAAGTGCAAGATCTGAAGTGACTTGATCATCTTCTGCATATCGCCTTTCTGCAATAGTCGTAATTTCTTCAAATTTACGGGTAATTTCTTCATTAGGAGTATCTAACTTCTTCCCAGTTGAATCATAAAATTCATTTGAGTGAAAGAAATCATTCTTAATTTGTTTAGTTGGAACATAACTCCCTGTTCCCGTAAATACACTATATATTTTCTTCATTATGCACCGTTATCTATAAATGTTAAACATTTGATTAACCTATATTAAAACAATTAAATAGCAAAGATATAAAATTATTCATTCAAAATTCTTTTTAAATTTTGAAATTAAATTTTATCAGAATCAACTAATAATTAATTAATCATTCGAAAGATCTTCAAACAACTCAAGTTCAAAATAGACCGCTGCAGAAGTTATATGATCAAAAATATCGGATACAATAGCTTCATATTCAACCCATGCAGTAGTTGCAGTAAAAAAGTATAACTCAAGTGGCATTCCTTTCTCATTAGGCTGAAGTTGTCTTACTATAAGTAATAATTCCTTGTGGACCTTTGGATGACTCTTCAAATAATTATAAATATATTGCCTGTAAAGGCCAATGTTAGTTAGATTACGTCCATTGATTAGCAATGATTTGTCAACACTGTTTTCTTTGTTGTATTTGTCTATCTCTTTTACTTTGGTTTTAACATATTCTGAGATAAGTTCGATTTTGTAGAGATGTTCTAGTTCATCAGGTCTGATAAAACGTATTGTACTTTGTTTGATATGCACTGAACGCTTAAGTCTCCTACCTCCTGTCTCTTGCATCCCTCGCCAATTTTGAAAGGAATCTGATACCAATGCATATGGAGGTAAGGTGGTTATTGTTTTATCAAAATTCCTAACTTTAACTGTTGTTAGCGTTATTTGAATGACATCACCATCAGCACCATATTTTGGCATCGTTATCCAATCACCAATTCTAACCATATCATTAGCACTTACTTGCAGACTGGCAACAAAACCCAAAATGGAATCTTTAAAAATTAACATTAATATTGCTGATCCGGCACCCAGGCCTGCGATAACTGTAGTTGTATCTTGTCCTGTGAGAATTGAGAACAGTATAATAAATCCTATAATGTAAAAGACAATCTTGATAACCTGGACATAACTATCAAGTGGTTTATCTCTCAGACTTGGTTTTAATCGTATTGTATCAGAGGCAGCATTAATTACTGACATGATAAGCCAGATGATATAGAATATCAAATAGACATCTGCAGCCTTATTCATAAAATTCATTAGCTTGGGAAATTGGTCGAACACTATAGGAATAGATCCTTTAACTATACTGAATGGTAGGACCATTGCCAAATAATGCGGAAATCGTCTTTTTTCAAGATGAGTAAGAATTGGAATCTTAGTGATTTTTGCAGATCTGTTTAAAATCAGTCGTAATATATATCGGGTTATGTTTTGAACAATAAATACCACAATAATCAAAGCAGTTGCTAATAATAACATATTAAGGTACTTAACCCCTATCTCCGAAATGCCGATATCGTTTAATAAATTTATAGACCAATTACTTATTGCGCTTGTTGATCGTGATATTTGCTCTATTTTTTCCTCATTCATAGTTTGTTATCAATTTTATATACTCAATCTTAGATGTGCAGAATAATTACTATTTATGACAGGATTATATCTTTTTGCTCAGTACAAATATAGTAATTTCACTTTAACTAAAAAAAGCACTACTTAAAACACCCTTTGATTCTATTTTCAACAATAGACATTATAATAATGATTTTTTATGTAAGTTTGTACTAAGGAATATCAAATTTAAAATACACAAAATATGGGAAAAGTACTTATTATTGGTGCCGGAGGTGTTGGTACAGTGGTAGCCAATAAGGTTGCACAGAACAGCAATGTTTTTACAGATATCATGTTAGCAAGCCGCACAAAAAGTAAATGTGATGATATTGCAGAAAGTGTAAAAGAAAGAACCGGTATAACAATTAAAACTGCCAGAGTTGATGCGGATAATGTTCCTGAATTAGTTGCACTAATGAATGAGTTTAAACCCGAAATTGTTATAAATGTTGCTCTTCCTTATCAGGACCTAACAATAATGGATGCCTGTTTGGAAGCGGGTGTAAACTACTTGGACACCGCAAATTACGAACCAAAGGATGAGGCAAAGTTTGAGTATAAGTGGCAATGGGCATACAAAGATAAATTTGAGAAAGCAGGATTAACAGCAATTCTTGGTTGTGGATTCGATCCAGGAGTTACTAGTATATTTACTGCATACGCTGCGAAACATCATTTTGATGAGATTCATTACCTCGACATTGTAGATTGTAATGCCGGTGATCATGGAAAAGCATTTGCTACGAACTTCAATCCGGAGATAAATATTCGTGAAGTAACTCAGAAAGGGAAATACTGGGAAAATGGAGAGTGGATTGAAACAGAGCCACATGAAATACATAAACCTCTCACCTACCCTGAAATAGGACCAAAAGAATCATACGTAATATATCACGAAGAGCTGGAGTCACTAGTGAAAAACTTTCCAACCCTTAAACGTGCTCGTTTCTGGATGACTTTTGGTCAGGAGTATCTTACCCATCTTCGTGTAATTCAGAATATAGGTATGGCTCGTATTGATGAAGTTGAATATAATGGTCAAAAGATAGTTCCTATTCAATTTCTTAAGGCGGTGTTACCTGATCCGGGTGAACTGGGAGAAAACTATACCGGTCAAACATCGATTGGCTGCCGTATAAAAGGAGTAAAAGATGGTAAAGAAAGAACCTATTATATATATAATAACTGCAGTCACGAAGAAGCTTATAAAGAAACAGGTGCTCAGGGTGTAAGCTATACTACTGGGGTTCCGGCTACAATAGGAGCTATGATGTTTATGCAGGGAATTTGGAAAAAACCGGGAGTTTTTAATGTTGAAGAGTTTAATCCGGATCCGTTTATGGAACAATTAAAAATTCAGGGACTTCCCTGGCTTGAGTTGTTTGACATTGACCTGGAGGTTTAAACAGGTTTTACAAAGTTTATTTTGAGTCATTTTGATTACTTTTGTGAAATAAAGTTCTCGATAAGAAAAAAATTAATATATGCAGGCCAGAAGTTTAGTCAACATCGGTGATTATGATCAGTCGGATATTTTTCGTATTCTAGAAAGTGCAACTAAATTTAAAGAGAATCCAAACCGTGATCTGTTGAAAGGTAGAGTATGTGCCACTCTATTTTTTGAACCATCTACACGAACACGCTTAAGTTTTGAAACCGCAGTGAATCGTTTGAGAGGAAGAATTATTGGATTCTCTGATTCAGCTACAAGTAGTTCAACTAAAGGTGAGTCACTAAAAGACACCATCATGATGGTCAGTAACTATGCCGACTTAATAATAATGCGACATCATTTGGAAGGATCTGCCCGCTATGCTTCTGAAATTTCACCAGTACCTGTTATAAATGCTGGTGATGGATCGAATCAGCATCCTACACAAACAATGCTTGATCTGTTTACTATTTACGAAACACAAGGTACTCTTGAGAACCTCACAATAACGATTGTAGGAGATCTGAAGTATGGTCGCGCTGTTCATTCTCTGATACAGGGTTTATCGTACTTCAATCCCACTTTTAACTTTGTTGCACCTGAGGAGTTGCATATTCCCGAGAAATACAAGTTGTTCTGCGACGAAAAAAATATTCCTTACAGAGAATACACTAACTTCTCGGCCGAATCTATAAATAGTGCTGATATTCTATATATGACAAGGGTACAGAAAGAGAGATTTACAGATCTAATGGAGTATGAAAAAGTCAAGAATGTCTATGTTCTTCACAATGAAATGTTATCAAAATCTAAAGAAAATCTTAAAGTATTGCATCCATTGCCAAGAGTTAAAGAGATAGATCAGAATGTTGATGAGAACCCAAAAGCATATTATTTCCAACAAGCAAAAAACGGAATGTACACCCGACAGGCTATAATATGTGATCTAATGGGAATAAGTGTGATTTAATTCAAGCACTTGTTTTGGAATATCTGTAAGTTAAAAGAAATAAATAGTTAGAATATATGGGAAAAGCATTACAAGTTGCCGCACTTGAAAACGGTACAGCAATTGATCATATTCCAACTGAGGCATTATTTAAAGTCGTCTCCCTGCTTCAGTTGCAGAGACTTGACAACCGTATTACAATTGGTAATAACTTAAACAGTAACAAGATGGGATCTAAAGGTCTAATCAAAGTCTCTGATAAGTTTTTCAAGGAAGATGAGATTAATCGTATTGCTTTAGTTGCACCGAATGTAAAACTAAATATTATCCGTAATTTTGAGGTGGTTGAAAAGAAAGAAGTTATCTTACCGGACGAAATTATTGAGATCGTTAAGTGCAATAATCCCAAATGTATCTCCAATAATGAACCAATGAAGACCAGATTCCATGTTACTGATAAAGAAAAAGTGGAAATACAGTGTCATTACTGCGAGATTAAAATTAAAAAAGAGGATATCGTTTTAATATAGAAACGATAGTATTTAGGTTATAAAATAAAATAAATTATGCCATTAAATTTACCCGATAAATTACCGGCTATCGAAATATTGAAAAAAGAATCCATTTTTGTTATGGAGGATTTACGGGCTTCGACTCAGGACATACGCCCTCTCAAGATTCTCATACTTAATCTCATGCCACTTAAGATCTCAACAGAAACCGATCTATTGAGATTACTGTCAAATTCACCATTACAGATTGAGATTGAATTCTTGGGACTTTCTACTCATACACCAAAAAATACTCCTATTGAACACTTGATGTCGTTCTACACTAATTTTTCTTCAATTAAGAACAGGTATTTTGATGGAATGATTATTACAGGTGCACCAGTTGAAATGCTTGAATTTGAAGAGGTGAATTACTGGAGTGAAATGACTCAGATATGCGACTGGGCACGAACTCATGTGACCTCAACTTTTTATATATGTTGGGCTGCTCAAGCAGCTCTGTACCATTTTTACGGTATTAAAAAATATCCTTTAGACAAAAAATTATTTGGAGTATTTAAACATAAGGTCAATGACCCTTCATTTCCGTTATTCAGGGGATTTGATGATGAATATTATGCACCACACAGCAGACACACTACACTCAAAGCCGAAGAGATAAAACAACATAACGATTTGACTATATTATCTGAGTCAGATGAAGCAGGTGTTTATATAGCAACATCACGAGGAGGAAGAGAGTTTTATGTGACAGGCCATTCTGAATATTCACCTCTGACACTTCATAACGAATACATTAGAGATAAAGAGAAGGGAATGGATAATGTTGCCCCCCCCTTAAACTACTATAAGAATAATGATCCAACTCAACCACCTTTAGTTAAATGGAGATCACATGCAAATATGTTGTATATAAACTGGTTGAACTACTTTGTTTATCAAGCCACTCCCTATAACATCCATGACATAACTTTATTGGGTAACTTGTAATAACTTAAATATTCGATCTATCATATACATCATATTATCTGCTTAGAAAGCCAAGTGAAGCTTTTATTTTAAGTCACAACCTGGCATGACATAGCTCTATACTATAATTTATGGTAACATTCATCCGAAAATATCGAATTTATATTATGACAGTACTTTTAGCTACTGTTATTATTCTTATAAGCAGGTTTATTGGATCAATAGATTTTGATAAATTTAAGATGTATTTATCAGAGATGCCTGGAATGTTTGCAGGAGTTGTAATTGCTTCATTAATATCCTACAGTGCATCTACAATTGCATGGTCTTTATGTTTAGGAGACGCAGGAAAAAAGATCTCATTTTCTTCACTTTTTATGTATCGGCATGTTGGTGAGATGTTATCTGCTTTTAATCCGACAAGTGTAATAGCAGGAGAAAGTCTTAAAGCAGCTATTCTATACAAAAAAGGAATTGATGGTACAAAAGGTGTTAGTTCAATACTTTTACATAGGGTATTATTTGTTATCTCAAGTGTTTTGTTAATGGTATTTTCTATACTATATTTAACTATTGATTCTATAACAAGTAATGGCACAAACTTTCTACTGATTATAATATTTATCATTATAATATTTGCTCTTTCTTTTTTGGTTTTAAGGTTTATTGTTCATCCTAAACTATTTATTGCTAAAACAATAGATAAACTAAGAAAAAAAACTAAGTGGAAATTTCTATCGAATAAATTGATACACTCTTCTTACGAAATGAATAGAGTGACCTCAGATTACTTCAGTGATAATAAGGGACGATTTCTTATTGCATTTTTATTATGTATTGTATATTGGATTTTCAGTGCTATAGAGTTTTATATAGTATTAATAATGATGGGACTAGACATAAGTCTGATGCAGACAGTAGTTATCGAAATGGGTGTCTCTCTATTTAAAACTATAGGAATGGTAATACCAGCTCAAATTGGTGTTGAAGAGTATGGTAATAAAGTAATGTTAGATGTTATAGGTGTTGAAAGTAACGAGATCTGGCTTGTGGTTACACTAATGAGAAGAGGTCGTCAGTTATTCTGGCTACTTATAGCTGGTATTTTCGCAATGTTAATTTCAAAGAAATCGAATATTAAATTAGGAAATAACAGAAACAGTGCATGACACTATACTTCTAGCTTAGTTATGATTTGTTACAAAATGAAAGAATTAGAATTTATAGAAAAACATCACTTGTAAAGTTATTCAATAGATGATAATTTTATGCAGACTGGCTTACTTATATATATATTCCGATTTGTATTTTTCAGCATTCCTGTTTCATTATTTATTTCATATACTTCTATCTTATTTTCATCTCTACTTGCTAATAAAAGGAATTTACCATTAGGTGTAATTACAAAGTTTCGAGGATGTTTTGCTGTAAGCTGATATCCAACTTTAGTGAGTAATCCATTATCAGTATTAATTGAAAAAATTGAAATTCCATCAGCATTTAATCTATTCGATGCGTACAGAAAGCGACCATCAGGAGAAACATGAATATCAGCACTACCTCTTGCGCCTGTAGTATCAGATGCGATTGTCTGAACTAAATCAGGAGTTCCATTATTATAATTAAACACCAGCACTTCACCTGATAATTCCCCTAGTAAATAAAGGAAACGACCACCGTCAGGGTGAAAATCAAAATGTCGAGGTCCTGTACCTGATGGAAGAGAAAATTCTTTCAGACTATTTTGTTGTAAAGAGGGCTGACCCTCAAATGGTGAATCCAATACTGAAATACGATATAGTTTGTCAGTTCCAAGATCTGTTGCAAAAATAAATTTACCATCAGGAGAATACATAACACTATGTAAATGAGATTTACTCTGACGAACAGAATCTGGACCATTGCCTTCAAAAAACAAAACTGAATTTGCAGCAGATATTATTCCTTCACTATTTACTTGAAATGTAGTAATACTGCCCCCGCTGTAATTAGCAGTATGAATATTTTCTCCTTTACTGTCTATGGTGATATAACATGGATCGGCACCTATTGTAGGTTGAAAATTAATTGGTGTGAGTAAACCTTTTTCTCTATCGAATGAGAATGAATTAACAAAACTGTTTTTTTCTCCACCCTCACAGACAGCATAAACAAATTTCATGTCGGGACTTAATGTCAGATATGATGGATTTTCCATTTCAACCATACTAATTGAGTCTGATGCTCCTGTTAATATATTTAATTTGTTTACATATATCCCTTTACTTCCATTCTCAGAAGTGTATGTACCAATAAGCATAAACATATCTCCATCATTGCTTTGCAATATAGATTCTACAGTTTGGTCTTCATCCGAATCTACCCTTTCAGACTTATTCCCAATACATGAAATAAGAGAAGTGATAATTAGCAGCATTGTTACAATTTTATTTATCATATTTCTTGATTTTTTATAGGTATTACGAAATTATATGAATTTTCTTGATAAAGGCTACTTATCAAAGAAATAATTCAGTAAATAAGAACAATACAAATAAAATATTTTTGTAGAATTTGCGATAATAGTTGCGAATAATGCCGAGTCTGATTACTTTTGCAGTCTGTTAAATGAAGAGTTTTTTAAATAACAAATAAAATTATGCTAACCAAAATATTATCAATTACCGGACGTCCCGGATTATATAAATTAATCTCTACAAACCAAAACATGAATATCGTTGAATCCTTGATAGATGGTAAAAGGATCCCGGTATATATGCACGAAAAGATTGTAGCATTAAGTGATGTCTCGATGTATACAAATGATGGTGATATTCCTCTTAAAGAAGTATTTAAAAAAATAAAAGAAAAGGAGAATAGTAAACCTGTTTTACTTAACTCAAAATCATCTTCAAAAGAATTATTCAGTTTTTTGATAGAAGTCCTGCCTGAATACAACAAAGAAAGCGTTTACGCATCAGATGTTAAAAAACTTATTTCATGGTACAATATTCTTATTGAAAAAGGAATTGATTTTGAAACTGAGGAATCAAAGACTGAAGAGAATGAATTAGAAGAGCATGCGGAAAATGAATCTGAATTATAAGAGAATACACATTAGATAGTAATTTCACGATTCATCCGGAAGTATTGAAAATCGCATTGAATGAATTTATTGAATATTAGGGACCTTATCACACGTGCTGCTGCTGGGATTCTATACATACTAATTATTTTACTTGGTGTGTTAGGAGGAAGATATCCTTTTATTATAATCTTCAGCTTTATACTCGGCATTGCATTATTCGAATTTTACCGAATGATGGAGAAAGATACATCCCATGCTATTAGTAAGATTTTCAATATCACAATGGGCGTTTTGATATTCTTAGCTGCTTTCCTTTATCTGGAGAATATTTCAAAGTATTTACTGCCAGCAACAGTTCTGGCTTATTTTCTTATTCTAATTTCTTCCACAACCTTCATTAAGAGAGATGATGTATTGCATGGAATAATATACTCAGCTTTTGGACAGTTATATATAACATTACCATTATGTCTGCTTATGTTAATTTCATATTCCCAGCCATTTAATTATGGAAACAATAACTATGATCATATATTAATTCTCGCACTTTTTGTTTTTCTTTGGGTAAGTGACACAGCAGCTTATTTTATAGGATCTCTTATAGGTAAACATAAACTGATAGAACATATCTCTCCAAAAAAATCAATTGAGGGATTTATTGCAGGTATTTTTTTTACAGTCATTTCATCTTTTATTTTCGCAAAATTATTTCCTGATCTATCAATAGCTTTTTGGTCTATTTACGCAATAATAGTTTCTTTATTTGGAACACTGGGGGATTTGTTTGAATCATTAATAAAAAGAACAAGCTCTGTAAAGGACTCCGGGAATTTAATTCCCGGGCATGGTGGAATTTTAGACAGAATAGATAGTCTGATTGTTGCAATACCAGCCGTATTTCTATATTTTATAATTTATTTCACAATATAATTTTTTTTATTACAGTATCCTCTGCAAATTTTGAAATGGATATTTATTCTTTTTTTAAAACAAAAAGACCAGTTTGTACGTTTCAACAGTAACCAAAATAAAACAGGCAAAATGAACAAGAAATCGATTGGAACAAATGCCGGCATAATCTGGAATCTATTAAATAATAATCAAAGATGGAATATTAAGCAGCTATGTAAAAACTCTGGACTTTCAGAAAAGGAAGTATATAGTGCTATTGGCTGGCTTGCAAGAGAAAACAAGATCGAGATAGAGAAATCTTCTGATGGTGATGAGGATTTTTATTTAGTAATCGAATATTATTTCTGAATATTTACTTGAAAATATCGTAATAAAAAAGTCTGAAATTATTAGTTCAGACTTTTTTATGAATTATTCTAATCAACTATCACATAATTCCTTTTTCACTAAGACGTTTTTGCCAGTTCCATGCAGAAGCTATTGTATCTTCAAGAGATTCCTTCGCTGTCCAACCCAAAACATTATTAGCCTTATCCGGTTGTGCCCATATCTGTTCAATATCACCTTCTCGGCGGTCAACTATTTTGTAGTTTAGAGATACCCCTGAAACTTTCTCGAATATTTTTATTAATTCCAATACTGATGCTCCCTTACCTGTACCTAAATTAAATATCTCTACTCTATCTTCAGATTTGTCTTGCAACATACGTTCTATTGCAACAACGTGTGCTTTTGCAAGATCAACAACATTTATAAAATCCCTTATACAAGATCCATCAGGAGTATTGTAATCATTTCCAAAAACGCTCAACTGTTCTCTGATACCTATTCCGGTTTGTGTTATATAAGGTACAAGATTTTGAGGAACTCCTATAGGTAATTCTCCAATCTCACCTGATGGATGAGCTCCTATGGGATTAAAGTATCTAAGAATAATACTTTTAATTGGTGCTCCTGAATGTACAAAGTCCTGAATTATTTCCTCATTAATCTGTTTAGTATTTCCGTATGGAGAAGCTGCTGGCTTAATTGGTGCATTTTCATCAATAGGATTTTTATCTGGTTCTCCGTAAACTGTACAAGATGAAGAAAAAACTATGCCTTTAACATTATTGTCTGGCATTAACTCTAATAAATTAATTAGTGAGACTAAATTATTTCGATAATACATTAATGGTTTATGGACAGACTCTCCAACAGCTTTGCTAGCAGCAAAATGAATAATACCATCGAATGAATTTTCTTTAAACAATAATTCTAAAGCATTTTTGTCTGTACAATCCATTTCATAAAACAATGGTCTAATACCTGAAATCTTTGCTATTCCATCTAATACATCAACATTTGAATTTGATAAATTATCAATTATTATTACCTCAAATCCAGCATTTTGAAGTTCTACCACAGTGTGAGATCCAATATAACCAGTTCCACCGGTTACCAAAATTTTTTGTGCCATATTACCTTAATGTTATTATTTTATTTTTTAACTTTCAAAATTACTAAAAATAAGGTTTGTTAGTATATGCATATAGAGTTATTTATAAATGTTTTATAATTGTTGCCAATTAAATATTATTCGTATTTTTGTTTTATAGGTAATTAAAGAGTTTGATTTGTTCCAAAGTTGAAAATAAGATATGACTGAATATGCTGTAAATGTATATTACAAAAAAGAGGATCTTCCCGAGCTGAAAGACATAAATTTTTTTCATTACACTTCATCGTTTGACTGGTATAGTAACTCACCTGCATATACCCCATTAATGATTGTTGCATTTGATAACAATAAACCTATAGCATCAGTTTTTGCAGTTATTATTAGAAGAAATAGTTTCTTACGAGGTTCATTTTTTAAAAGGTGTATTGTATCTCAGCAACCCTCTTTTTATGATGATAGTTTTTCAAAAATAGATTTATTCAATTCACTTATCAGACAACTTGTAAATGAGGTAAAAAATAAAGTTTTTTTAATTCGTTATGATAGAATCAATAGCACTGTATTTGGTTATAAAGGTTTTAGAGAAAATGGATTCTACTCTACCAAATGGATTAACATTAGAAACTCACTACAGAGAAAAAGAAGTATTTGGGATCAACTATCAACTACTAGAAAAAATCAGGTAAATAAAGCAATCAGAAAAGGAGTCAAATTAGAAGAATTTAATTCTGAAGATAATTTGCTTGAAATATATAAACTTATTGAAACTACTAATAATAAGAAAATATCTCATAGATTTCCACCTTATAAATACTTTGAGAACTTTTACCGATTTTATATTCTTAAAGGTAAAGGAACAATATTATTGACTCGGTTTCAAAATAAAATAATCGGAGGAGTAATACTAGGCTTTGAAGACAAAAAAACAGCTTATTGTTTATATTATTGGGGAAAATCCAAGCGATACAAAACTATTTATCCTACTATATTCACTCTTTACTCTGCGATGAAATTAGCCGAAGATAAAGGTTTTAAATATTTCGATTATATGGATGTTGGGTATATTAATAAAAATGCCGGTAGACCAAGATTTTTACTTCAATTTGGAGGTAAACAATCAGCTACCCGACGCTGGTACAGATATAATTGGGGAATACTTAACTTTTTAGCTTACAAATTTTATGATTAGTCTTTTTTTGTGAATGAATACAAATATCATAATTAATTATTAGAAATATCTACCATTTACACTAAATAAGATTAAAATAGACATATTACTTACCTCATAATTTGGAATTAATCATTCAACACTGTATATTTGCACCGTGTTTTTCATGGTATTAGATTTAAGGTTAACAATGAAGATTGGTTGTCGTGAGACAACCATTCCTTTTTTATATACATACCATTAATAATTCGATTTTCACATACAATTCTCAAATAATACAACTAGTCTAGTTTTAAATTATTCTTTTTCATCTTTGTCTTTGTATTTATCCCAAAGTCCCGAATATATTATTTCTTTGGTTTTATTAATTATATCTGGTATTGAATCCTCATTTATTTCATCTGAGGGGATGGGCTTATGAATAACAAGTTCTAACTTACCTGGATTCAAATTAAGAGTATTTCTTTTCAAAACATCAAATGAACCGTTTATTGTTAATGGAACTATCGGGAGATTCAATTCATGAGCAATGTAGTATGCTCCCATTTTAAAACGTCCCATTTTTCCAGTATGGGATCGTGAACCTTCAGGGAAAATAACCATAGAAATTCCATCAATAATCTTTTCTTTTGCATTTATTATACTTTTAGCTCGAGTATTGGGGGTTGAATTGTCAACAAATACATGTCCAGCTTTTTCAGAAGCATAACCCACAAAAGGTATCTTACGTAGGCTCTGCTTTTGCATCCAAATTATCTTTTGATTTAAAAAGCCATAAACCAGAAAAATATCAAATGCTCCCTGATGATTTGCCACAAAAATATAGGACTGTTTAGGATCCAAATTCTCATGCCCACTTGTTTTAACTCTGCATAACGATAACCAACAGGTGAGCATGCACCATAATTTTGGTGGATAGTAACCCCAGAATTTATAACCAAACAGTGTTGTCATAATCATGACAACTAATGCTGTAATTAGAGTAATCACAAAGAAAATTGGAACAAAAATTATCCAGTTATATAAAAAATATAGAATTTTTACCACAACTTTTATAATTCACAATAAACAATTTTACAAAAATAAAAAAAAGTAGTTGAATAAGGCAATTATATCAATTTTTCGATTGCTTTTGATTATAGGCTGCATTTAAAATATTTTTTATCACAAATAATTTCCTAGTTTGTTGAATTTTGTGTTTATTTGTGTTACGAAATCAATAACATAATTATTATACACACATGAAAGAATTTGCAAAATACATCGGCGTAATAGTAATGCTAATTGGCGTTGCTTTTTTGATCGTACCATTTTTTATGGGTACTATCACTAACACTAATCTAATCATTGGAATGGCCTTAATAATTAATGGTATGTTAGGATATATCTATACCAACAACATGAAAAAAGGCAATGTAGTTAGCAACATCCTTTGGGCAATTTTCTTATTTATTGTGCCGTTTATAATCTATTTCTTTGCCAAAAAGAATGCATATTCGGAAGAAGAATTAGCAGCATACAATTAATTTGATTTCATTTCAGACATCAATAAGACAAAATAAAAAAACACCCCGGAAATATGATTCCGGGGTGTTTTTTTATGCTTTCTCCCTCAAAAAATCTAATGCTTTCTTCATATCCTCCGGTGTATCGATAGAGATAGTTTCATGTTTAGTAATTGCCACTTTGATACGAAACCCATTATCGATCCATCTTAATTGTTCTAAAGATTCAGCTTTCTCTAATTCTGAAGGTGATAATTGAGTGATTTTTTCAAGTATATCAGTCCGATATCCATAAATCCCGATATGTTTGTAGAACTGATGTTTACTTAACCAGTTGTCTTGTTGAACATCTCTTATGAAGGGAATTACTGAACGACTAAAATATATAGCTTCATATTTCTTATTTAGGACTACTTTTGGTGAAAGTGGATTCATTAATTTTTCAAAGCCATCAGTTGATTTAAATGGTTTTACCAAGGTCGCAATTTCTACATCAGGAGCTGAGAAGCATTCAATTATTGAATTGATTTGTGAAGGAAGTATAAAAGGTTCATCACCTTGTATATTAATAACTACATCATATTTCTTATCAATCTTTGATATAGCTTCCATACAACGATCTGTTCCACTACGGTGATGCTGTGAAGTCATAACTACATTGCCTTGAAAATTCTGTACAGCTTCATATATTCGCATATCATCAGTTGCAACATATAAATCAGGTAAAACTTTTTGCACTTGCTCGTAAACTCTTCTGATCATTGGTTTTCCGTACATATCAGCTAATGGTTTGCCAGGAAAACGCGTAGATGCATATCGTGCTGGTATTATGGCAGCAACTCTCATATTATTTACTATAATTTAAATTGTTGTTTAATTCTACTTCCTTATCACATAAAGTTGAAAGTTTTCATAACGTTTCACTAATACTTCATCTCCTTTTTCAATCATACCTCGCAATGAAATAGCATCATATAATTGCCCTTCAATATTAACTTTACCAGAAGGTCGTAGAACAGTTGCTGCGAGACCTGTTTTTCCTACAATCTTAACAGGTTCTAATGGTACAGAGACAAAACCTTCTTGATCTGCATTTAAGGCTACATTAAGTAAAGGACCTTTCTTACCTATTCTGCTCATTAAGTAAATAATAAGAACGATGCCCATACCCATACCTCCAATGACAGTCATAAAAGCTTTGAATATTTCTCTGGCAGGTAATCCTTCAAAATTGAAATGTATATTACCTATGAGAGCCAGTATTAGAGAAGAGAGTACAGATATTATACCTAAAATTCCGGCTACACCAAATCCAGGTATAACAAATATCTCGAAAACTATAAAAATTAATCCTAGTACAAAAAGTAAAACTTCCCAATTTTGTGCATAACCTGTTAGATAAAGCGGAGTAAAGTAAAGTAATGCAGCACTAATTGCAATAGCTGATGGGAAACCAACTCCAGGAGATTGTAATTCAAAATAGATTCCTCCAATGATAAACATTATCAAAAATGCCTGAAATACACCGTTTGTTAGAAAACCTCTGATTTTATCATAAAAAGTAGGATTATAAATCTCAATAACGTAATCATTATATCCTAATTTCGAGACAATTACTTCATGTACACTTTCAACAATTCCATCACAATAACCAAGTTCTACTGCTTGACTTGCAGTTAATGTAAGAATTTGCGTTGAATCAGCGTAACCAGATATAACCAACCTTCTGTCAACCATAGCTTCCGCCACTAATGGGTCTCGTCTCCATTTAGTGATTGTATCTCCATTTTCTACTGTAATAGTTCTACCGTGACTCTCAGCAGTAGCTCTCATTATAGCTCTCATGTATGATTGATATTTATCCGGTGCCTCAGCTCCGGTTGCACCTTCTACAACTGTTGCCGCACCAATAGAAGAACTGCTCCTCATATATATACTATCACAAGCTATTGCAATTAATGCACCAGCTGATGCAGCATTCACATCTATATAAACATAAACCGGGATTTGAGTATTCAGAATTGCAGTACGCATTGAATCTGCCTCCAGAACAGCTCCTCCATAGGTATTCATATGCAACAAAATAGCATTTGCTTTTTGTTGATGCGCTTCGTAAATTCCATTTCTTAAATATATCCATGTATTACTACCAATATTCTCCTTAATATTTATCTGATAAATTATTGGTTTTATATCTTGAGCCTTAGTATCTATAGATAAGAAAATAAGAATCAATAGAAAAGATAAAAATATTTTTTTCATTAGTAAATGGATTATATCAACAAAGATAATAGAATTTACAATTATCTATTTATTATATATACTAAAGTCTTATTAAAACTAATATTAGGCTAACTATTATATTCATTTTTATTATGTAAATTTGAAGTTTATAAAATTTTAATTTAATGAAGAAGCTATTATTAATTACAATTGCAAGCCTTATTTATATTCAAGCCTCTGCAGTGAATGACGCGCGAATGATGCGTTTCCCGGACATAAATGGTGATCTTATAGTATTTGTATATGCAGGTGATATTTGGAGTGTTAGCTCTAATGGTGGTGAAGCCAAAAGATTAACATCGCATCCAGGTATTGAATTGTTTCCAAAAATTTCACCTGATGGAAAGTGGATAGCCTTTTCAGCAGAATACTCAGGGAACAGACAAATTTGGGTTATGCCTTCTGAAGGTGGATCAGCCAAACAGCTTACATTCTATAATTCTGTTGGTGTAATGCCTCCAAGAGGAGGTTTTGATAATGTTGTATTAGATTGGACACCAGATAGTGAAAACATACTATTTAGAGCTAATAGAACTACATTCGGCGAAAGAAATGGAAAATATTATACTATTAGTATTAAAAGTGGCATGGAAAAGTCTCTGCCAATTGTAAATGGTGGTTTTGCAACATACTCACCTGATGGTTCACAATTATGTTTTACACCTGTTGACCGTGAGTTTAGAACATGGAAAAGATATAAAGGTGGTCGTGCCACAGAATTATGGACTTACAACTTAGATAACAATACTTCCGAGCAGATTACAAACTGGACCGGATCTGATCAATGGCCTATATGGTATGGAGACAATATTTTTTATGCTTCTGATCAGAGTAAACGCCTTAATATACACCGCTACAATCTCAATACTGGAGAAAGTACTCAAATTACATCTCATACAGAGTTTGATGTTATGTGGCCTTCAGGAAGTAATGGGAAACTGGTATATGAGAATGGAGGTCATCTGTATACACTTGATCTTGAAAATGGGAATTCAAAAAAAATTAGTGTGTCTATAAATTTTGATAATCCCAATTTACATCCATACTTTAAAAATGTAAAGGAATTTATAGGAGAATACTCTTTATCACCTACTGCCAAAAGAGTCTTATTTGAAGCAAGAGGTGATATATTCAGCGTACCTGCAGAAAAAGGTGAAATAGTAAATCTTACAAATACTCAGGGAATTCGTGAGATCTCACCGGTTTGGTCGCCTGACGGAAAACAAATTGCATTTTTCTCTGATGAAACTGGTGAATATGAGCTTTATCTTCTCGAAAATAAGGAAGGTGCAAAACCCCGTCAGATAACAAAAGGTTCCTCAGCTTGGAAAAATAGCGCAGAATGGTCACCTAAGAGTACACACTTGATTTATAGTGATCGTACATTAGCCCTTTGGCTAGTTGATGTATTAACAGGAATGGAGAAAAAAATTGATACAGCTTCAGGGGAGGAAATTAGAGACTATACATTTTCTCCAGATGGTGACTGGATAGCATACAGTAAATCTTCGCCTAACTATCAATCAGCTCTTTGGTTATATCAAGTATCAACTGATAAAAAATATCAAATTACTGATGCGGTTTTCTCAGATGGTAATCCATTTTTCAGCACAGATGGTAAATTTTTATTTTTTCTATCCAATCGTGATTTTAATTTGACTTTCAGCAGTTATGAGTTTGATTATCTATATAACAATGCAACTAGAATTTACGCAATTCCACTTCTTAATGACGGTTCTAGATTAAATTATTATGAAAAGGATGTTGAACCTAATGGAACAGATGTATCTAGTGCAAATGAATTTAAAGAAAAAAACAATAAAGATGTAAAGGTTAGGATAGATATAGAAGGCATTCAGAACCGAATAGAAGTACTTCCAATGGCATCTGGAAATTATAATATTATAGGTACGTCTGAGGAAGGATTATTATTCTCTTCCGGCAACAAGATATTTAGATTTAATATAAAAGAAAAGAAAGTAGAGGATATTTTAGAGGGTGCTGGATTTGCAATATTATCTGCCGATGGAAAATCTTTTATTTATAGAAATAACGGAAATTTTGCAATTGCAAAAAATCAGCCGGGACAAAAAGCAGGAAATGGCAAACTTGATCTTGATAGACTTATGATGAAGATTGATCCGGTAAAAGAATGGGAACAAATATATAACGATGCTTTCAGAATATTCAGAGACTATTTTTATGTAGACAATCTTCATGGTGTTGATTGGAAAGGTATAAAAGAATCATATAATCAAATACTTCCATATGTACCTAGTAGATTCGACTTGGACTATATACTTAATGAAATAGTAAGTGAAACCAATACAGGTCATTCATATGTAGATTGGGGTGATATAGGTAAAGTTGAACGTATTAACGGAGGTTTATTAGGAGCAGATCTCGAAGCAGATCTTGCCTCAGGACGTTATAGGATAAAGAAAATTTATGAAGGAGAAAATTGGAATGAAGAACGTCGTTCTCCTCTTACGGAAAGTGGGATATTTATAAATGAAGGTGATTATATTATTAGCATAAATGGTATAGAATTAACTACTGACCAAAATCCCTACGAATTACTTGAAAATTTAGGTGGAAGTTATATTGAACTAAGTGTTAACCAAAAACCATCTGTTACAAACGCTAAAACATATGCAGTAAAAACAATCACCAGTGAGCATGAATTAAGATATTTAGATTGGGTGAAAAGCAGACGTGACTTAGTTGATAAAATGTCTGATGGAAGAATTGGATACATCCATGTTCCTAATACTTCCTATGAAGGTAATATGGAACTTTTCAGAGGTATGCTTACATACAACGATAAAGAAGCTCTCATAATTGACGACAGGTATAATGGTGGTGGTTTTATTCCTGACAGAATGATTGATCTTCTTAATAGAAGAACACTTGTCTACTGGCATAGAAATAATATTGAGTTGCCTATGAAATCACCTGGTATTGCACATGATGGTCCCAAAGCCATGCTTATTAATGGCTATTCCTCTTCAGGTGGCGATGCATTCCCATATTTCTTTCGTAAAACAGGTGAAGGAAAATTAATTGGGACACGTACTTGGGGAGGTCTGGTAGGAATATCTGGCAATGCTCGTCTTGTTGATGGTGGTTATATATCAGTACCAATGTTTGGTGTATATGATGAAACTGGTAAATGGATTATTGAAGGTGTTGGTGTATACCCTGATATTGAAGTTGTTGATCGACCTGAAGAATTAGCAAAAGGCAATGATCCTTCTATTGAAAAAGCAGTTGAAGTTTTATTAGATGAATTAAGAAAAACTCCACACAAAATAATTAAATCTCCTACTCCTCCTGACAGATCAGAGTGGATTGAGATTGATATAAAGTAGATTTTACAGAAAAATTATATTACGAACGGGTGATAAAATATTTTATCCCCCGTTTTTATTTTATCATCATACACGTTAAATATCAATTTGTTAAAACTATTATAATTCTACTTTGTTGTAATATTAAATTCAAGTTAAAATTAATATTATATGAAACATTTAATAATTACATCAATTTTTTCTTTGTACTTCCTTTTTTTATCAGCAGCATGTGATGAACAAAAAACTAAGAATGAACAGGAAATACCAGAAAATAAATTTCCTCCTGTAGAAACACAAAATCCCAATACTGATTATACTCCTGCTTTTGTTGGACAAACAAGAATATCAGGTGTTAAAACAATTACACCGTACGAAGCAAAAGTTATTTCTACTGAGTTTGATAGTCCATGGGCTGTTGTATTTCTACCAGATGGTCGTCTGGTTATAACAGAAAAAGGGGGATCATTGCGCATAGCAACTACTGATGGATCTGTTAGTGGGAAAATATATGGTTTCCCTGAAGTAGATGACAGAAATCAGGGAGGATTATTAGATGTAGCACCAGCACCCGATTTCACAACCAGCAGATTGCTCTACTTTACATTTGCAGAAAGAACACCTAAGGGTTCTTTAACAGCTGTTGGAAAAGGTAGGTTGTCAGATGATGAAACAAATATAGAAAACTTTCAAATAATATACCGTGCTATACCTTATTTCGATAATAGTATGCATTTCGGAAGTAGAATTGTTTTTGATAAAAGTGGTAATATATTCATTACAACAGGGGAAAGATCAAGTCTTGAAACACGATACAATGCTCAAAAGCTTGAGACAGCTCATGGAAAGGTGATACACATTACTCCTGAAGGTAAGGCTGTACCGGGAAATCCATTTATTAACAAAGCAGGTGCTCTTCCAGAAATATATAGTTATGGACATAGGAACCCACAAGGATTAGATATTCATCCTGTAACAGGAGAACTTTGGCTTAGTGAAATGGGGCCTCGAGGTGGTGATGAATTAAATTTAATTGAGGCAGGAAAAGATTATGGCTGGCCTACAATAACCTATGGGATAGAATACAACGGGAATACAATCGGTGATGGTATTACCCAAAAAGAAGGAATGGAGCAACCTGTCTACTACTGGGATCCGGTATTATCACCAAGTGGTATGGTATTTTACAATTCAACTGTTATTCCTGAATGGGAAAACAATCTATTCATAGGGGGGTTAAGCAGCAGACATATTGCACGTATTGTAATAGAGAATGGCAAGGTAGTTGGAGAAGAACGTTTACTTGCAGATGAGGGTGAACGTTTTAGAGATGTTGAATCAGGCAGTGATGGAGCACTTTATGCAGTCACTGACTCAGGAAAATTATACCGCATTGCTAAAACAAATAGTAATAAATTGCTGATGTTTTCAAAAAAAAGCTATAAATATAAGCAACATGGATAAACGACAATTCATAAAAAACAGTATAGCTGGTGCAATTGCGTTAGGAGCAACAAATAAGGTTAACTCTGCTTTTACAGTAACCGACCTTAATTCAGGTATAATAAATACAGTACCTAAAATTAAGCGCACATTAGGTAAAACTGGTTTCAATGTATTCCCTGTAATTTACGGTGGAATTATATCAAGTAGGGATGGTCAGGCTGCATCCAATAATTATGTAGCATGGGCTTTGGACAGAGGAGTTAATTATTTCGATGTTGCTCCCTCTTATGGCGATGCTGAAGAGAAACTTGGTCTTTCATTAAAACCTCACAGGAAAGACCTGTTTCTTGCATGTAAAACAACTATCCGTACAAAGAAAGAAGCCGAAAAAGAGTTTGAAGAATCTCTAAGATTACTTCATACAGATTATTTTGATGAATTTCAATTGCATAGTCTGACTACACCTGAAGATGTGGATAAAGCTTTTGATTCAAATGGTGTAATTGAAATGATTGAGAAAGAAAAAAAGCGCGGTCGAATTAGAAAAGTGGGATTCTCTGCTCATTCACAAACCCAAGCTCTACGTGCTATGTCGCTCTATAACTTTGATACAGTTATGTTTCCTATAAACTGGCAAATGGATATGCTTGCAAAATGGGGTTCAGGTGTAGCAAATGATGCTAAACAAAGAGATATGGGTGTAATTGCTATAAAAGGTTTAATACATCGCAAATGGCTGAATGATGCAGAAAGAGAGACTTACCCAAAATCTTGGTGTAAACCAATAGATGTGAGTAATCCTGAAATGGGTGTAGCTGCTCTGAAGTATACCTTCAAGGCTGGAGCAGATGTGATTATCCCTCCTGGCGATTTCCGCAATTTCGCTTTTTGTGTTGATCATATAGAAGAAATAATAAATGAGCCTTTAACACAAAAAGAGATGACTCTACTTGACAATGAATTTTTGGCCGTAAAAGATTATCCATTTTTTAATCCTCAGGCATAAAAACATTATGTCTAGTTTAAACCCTGCCTTTAGAATAAATAATATCGTAAAATATGTATGGTTAATAGTTAAATTGACCGATGTTTAAAATTGATAATTTAATACATCGGTCAAAAAGTATATTATATAAATTAAGCTGTTTTACTCACTCTTATAATAGTTTATCATCCAACATACACCATATTTGTCTTTAAAACTACCAAAATAGTCACCCCAAAACATTTCTTCCATAGGCATTTCAATTTCACCATCTACTGAAAGTTCTTTAAAAAGTCTATCAGCCTCTTCTTTACTGTCAGGTGAAATACATATGTAGTTATTATTACCTGATTTGAATTGAGATTTCATATTTGTAGGTGCATCTGATCCCATTAAAACATCTTTACCAATTGGTAGACTTACATGCATTATCAGATTTTTATCATCTTCTGATGCTTCCATTCCTTCAATTTCTCCCATTTTTGAGAAATAAGTAAATTCACCTCCAAAAACTGTTTTATAAAAATTGAAAGCCTCTTCACAAGTGCCATCAAAATTTAAATAAGGATTTAACTTAGTCATAATTCTAATCGATTTAATTTGTATTAAAAAAATTCACATTAATAGAACTTTTTAAAATGTAACTTTACATTACAGAGTCACTCAGTCTCCTAATATCAAGCTTTTTCATGTTAATCATTTCTTTCATTACTTCAGGAGATTTTTTTAGCAGCTCTTTCAAAACACTTGGAGCAATCTGCCAACAAATGCCAAATTTATCTTTTAACCATCCACACATTCCTTCCTCACCACCATTTGAAATGAATATATCCCAATATTTATCTATTTCCTCTTGCGTTTTGCATTCAACAACTAGAGAAACACCTTCTGAGAAGTTAATTGAATTAAGATTTGAACTATCCATTATCATCAACAAGTAGTCAAGCATCTTAAATTCAGCATGTTGTATATTCCCTGGTATTTCACCCTCATCCCCTGTATATTTTAAAACACCTAACTTCTCTGAGTTTGGAAATTTTGAAGTATAGAAATCAATTGCTTCTGCTGCTTTACCATTGTTTTCTCCGACAAACATTAATGTTGGAACAATCTTTTGAATTATATCTTTTTCATTTGCAGTAATTATTTGCCATGAAACATTATATCGGTCCTCAACCCATGCATATTTTTCACTGAAGGGGTAAGAATCTAATGGCATTAAGTCTTTACCTCCTTTTATTAATTTATTATACAAATCTTGCACTTCGAAAGCAGATGTAGTTAGATACATCAGAGATATTGTTGGATTTGGGTGAGCCATTTCCCCACCGTTTAGTAGCATTACACGCTGACCAACTATATTTAAAACTACTGCCCAGTTATTTTCATCGGCAATCTCGATATCAGTAAACACAGATAAATAATACTCTGCCATTTCTTTAGCATTATTCTTGCACATTATGCAAGGGTAAATTATTTTGTCCATTTTATAAGGGTTTAATTATCAGCTTTATATTATAGAAATCAACAAAAAGTCTTATGCTATACAATTACAAGGATGATAAAATAATAAGCTATACATTGTAATACTGATCTTCTGCTTCCCTCTTTAAGGAATTGAGCCAGTTTATCATGTATGTTTCCAGATTATTTTTCATGAATCCCCTAAAAATATTCATAAGCAGACCTTCCATACTTTCCACTGAAATTACTTCAGTAGTACCATTTTTGTTTTCTAATTTCCAATTGTGAATACCATAAGATCCAAAAGCTTTACCACTCCACCCAAACAATCTAAACGGTTCAATTGTATGTATTGTTGAAGTGATTTTAGCTCCATCTCTTATCCAATCAAATGATGTCCCTGATAAGAGTTCTCCTTTTAATTTTGCCTTTTTCACATTTGGATTCCATTCCGACCATTTATTTATATCAGTTAGAATTTCCCATACAACTTCTAATGGTACTTCAATCTCTATACGTTTTTCAATTTTTACAGGAGCATTATCATTTATTGGAATCATATTAAAATCAAGTAAGCATAAATAGATTTTTGTAGTGTAATAAAAAAATTATTCAACTATAAATACTAAACATAACAAAAATGAGAATGTTTATATTATTATGTTAATTAAAATGACTCCTTAATTGCTTCTGAAGCTGTATTGAATTTAAAAATGAAACCCTTATCTATGATTTTTCGGGAAGATATTCGACTACCTTCTAATATCATTCCAGAAGCTTCGCCCATGAATAATCGAAGCATAAATGATGGTATTTTTGGAAAAAAGAATGGGCGCTTCATTTCTTTTGCCAAACAGCGCATAAATTCAGCGTTCGAAATATGTTCTGGTGAAACAGCATTATAAACACCTTCCATACTTGTATCTTCAATTGATTTAATATAAAGATTGCATAAATCTTCTAAGTGAATCCAACTAAAAATCTGTTTTCCACTACCAAATGGTGAACCTATTCCAAACCTAACAGGAAGTTTAAGTTTATTAAAAGCATGGCTATTTTTATGGATTACAAATGATGTTCGAAGTACAACAGTACGAATGTTAAGTTCTTTAGTGAAATTAAAAGCAGCAGCCTCCCATTTCTTGCAAGTCCTACTTAAAAAGTCGTTCTTAGCAGGAAAATCATCTTCATTATACACTTTCTCATCAGTGTGCATTCCATAATATCCAATAGCAGAAGCTGATATAAAAATTTCAGGTTTTTTATTTAATTTAATCAATGTATCAAGTATAAGTCTGGAAGTTAGAACACGACTTTCTACAATTTTTTGCTTCTTTTTTCTGGTCCAGACACCTTCACCTAAATTTGAACCTGCAAGGTGAATAATTATATCTGCTTGTTCTAAAGCATCTGAGTCAATTTCACCTTTACGGTAATCCCATCTATATCGTGGAATTTGAGCTTTGACAAAACGCTCTCTACTTAGCCATATTACTTTATAACCCTTATCTAGTAGTAGTTTTGACAACCTACTTCCTATCATACCTGAACCACCGGTAATTAAAACAGTTTTCATAAGATTAGAACTAATTATGATCGTAAGATATATTTAAACAAAAAAAGACGGCATTTGTTGCCGTCTTTACTATATGTAATAAACTATCAGTATCATCTTCTGTTGCCACTCATTGCTATCATTATATAATATAGTAATGTAGCAAGTGAACTAAGCGCTGCAACAACGTAAGTATAACCAGCCCAGCGTAAAGCATCCTCAGCCTGGGAGTGATTGCTTACATCTGTAATGCCAGCACTACTCAGCCAACTCAATGCTCTATTTGTTGCATTTTTTTCAACAGGGAGTGTAATAAAACTAAAAAGTGTTGATAGCCCAAAGATTACAATACCAAACCATAGTAGTAATGGAAATGTCTCTACTAGAATTATACCTAATAATAGAACCCACATTACCCATTTTGAGGTGGAAGATATTATAGGTACTAAAGCAGAACGCATTTTTAAGGGAGCGTATCCCAAAGCATGCTGTAAAGCATGTCCAGTTTCGTGTGCTGCGACTGCAGCAGCTGCTACACTATAGCTATCATAAACAGGCTCACTAAGATTTATTGTCTTTTTTAGTGGGTTGTAGTGATCAGTTAGCGCACCTTTAGTAGAAATTACCTGCACATCATATATTCCATTATCATGTAGCATCTTCTCAGCTACTTCTCTACCTGTCATTCCGTTTCTGAGAGGTATTTTAGAATATCTCTTAAACCTATTTTGAAGACGGGCTTGTACTATCCAACCTAAAAGAGCTATACCAATAAATATAATCCAAATTAATGCCATATAAGTTAGTTTGTAAATCTGTTTAACAGTTTGTTGCTATAATAGTTCATGATATAACGGCAAAAACCATACCAGTACTAAAAATTATATTTATCTTACTATTGTTTGTGCTCTATCTGGACCTAAAGAAACAATTGATATTGGAACTTCCAACTCTGACTCTAAAAACGTAATATAATTATTGAATTCTTCCGGAAATTCGTTTTCAGACTGCATTTTTGACATATCTGTTTGCCAACCGGGCAATTCTATATATACTGGCTCTATATCTCCCGAGATATCGTATGGAAGATTTTCAGTTTCTACTCCATTAATTTTGTAAGCTACACATGCTTTAATTGTCTCAAAACTATCAAGTACGTCACTTTTCATCATAACAAGTTTAGTAACGCCATTAAGCATTATAGTATATCTCAATGATACCAAGTCAATCCAGCCGCAACGACGTGGACGTCCAGTAACGGATCCATATTCATTGCCATTATCACGTAATTTCTGCCCATCTTCATCAAAGAGTTCAGTAGGGAATGGACCACTACCTACCCTTGTGCAATATGCTTTAAATATTCCGAAAACATCACCAATACGACGTGGTGCAATTCCTAAACCAGTACATGCTCCTGCACATACAGTGTTTGAGGATGTTACAAATGGATATGACCCGAAATCTATATCGAGTAATGATCCTTGTGCTCCTTCAGCTAAAACGGAACCACCTTCATTAAGATAATCATTAATAAACTGCTCGCTGTCAATAAACTTATATTCTTTCATTTTTTCAATGCCAGCGAACCAATCAGCCTCTAAAGAATTAAGGTCATATTCAATATTATAATTATCGAGTTCTTTTTTATGACGTTCCACTGCTTTCTGATATTTCACTTTAAAGTTATTCAAAATATCTCCAACTCTTAGCCCGTGGCGTCCTATTTTGTCTGTATATGCAGGACCAATGCCTCTTCCGGTTGTACCTATCTTTTCTTCTCCCATAGCTGTTTCAGATGCAGCATCAAGCAGTCTATGTGTAGGCAAAATTAAATGTGCTTTTTTTGAAATGTATAGTCTGTCTGTCAATTTATGACCACTTTTTTCAAGAGCTTCAACCTCCTGTTTAAATAGAGCTGGATCAATCACAACACCATTACCAATAATGTTCAATTTACCTTCTTGAAAAATACCTGAAGGGATTGATTTCAGAATATATTTTTGCCCCTCAAATTCCAATGTATGTCCGGCATTTGGACCACCTTGAAAGCGTGCCACAATTCCATAATTTGGTGTCAGAACATCAACAATCTTTCCTTTGCCTTCATCTCCCCACTGGAGTCCTAATATAACATCGACCTTCATTTTAAATCTTTTTTTTTGGATGCACTAGTCAACCACTTTCTATTAAATTACTATTTATCTTTAGTTTTATCTTTTACTGAACGTGTAAGTTTTCTTAGTTGCATTTTTTTAGCGTGACTGCATTTGCTACATACTCCATAAATATACATACTATAATAACTTACATTGAATTTTCTTATTTTTTTAAGTTGAGCAGGAGTGAGAATATCATCGTTTTTCATTTCCCAGACCTCACCACAAATTGTACAAATCAGATGATTGTGGTTTTCATTCCCATATGCTCTTTCGTAGTTCGAAATATTACCGCCAAATTGATGTTTTATTACCAGTCCACAGTCCAATAATAGATCAATTGTATTATATAAAGTAGCACGACTAACTCTGAAATTCACTTCAATCATAGATTTATAAAGTGTATCCATGTCAAAATGCCCTTTGGTAGAATATATATGATCCAATATTGCGAATCGTTCTGGAGTTTTACGATGCTTATGCAAAGTTAGATACTCCATAAACTCATTTTTAACCTGTTTCCTCAATTTCAAATTGGCATCCATAATTACAAAATTATTCTATTTTTTCAATTATTCTATGTTTCGACCATCATTTTATTTTTACTTCTGAATGGTTTGTTATGCTATCAATATTTAATCCTACTTTATTGTTTCTGAATGATAAAAGAATGCAGGAATACTTACATCACTCTCATTGTGAAAGGAGTCAGATGTTGTTACATAGTAATAATAAGCTTTTTCATCATTCAGTACTGGAATATAAAGTACATTATCTTTTAAACCTGTAGCAATTATATTTTCTGCTCTATCTATGCTTAAATCATCACTTACACTCCTGTATACATTATATGTTACTCTCTCACCTTCAATTTCTTCCCATTTTAACTCTAAAGTGTCCTTTGTTATTTTTTCAGCACGTAAATCATTTGGTCTGTTTGGGATTGAATCTGATAACCATTTCATCGGAGGTAACTTTGCCGGATGTTCGTATAACTTATTCAGACTATCTAAAATTCCTTTACTATTGGAGAGAATATTTTGTGTTCTAAAGAAAGCTTGCCCATCAACCCGGTTTTTTCTGGCATATTCTACCTGATCTAATATATCATTGGAACTCCATCCTAATTCTATAATCTGATATGCCCCTAATCCGGGTACTAAAATTCTTTCATTACTATTTATCTTCCAATCGTCAAGATATGGGTAAAACAATTCATCTTTATAATACATCATAGGATATAACGCATCATGTTTACCTAGTTTCATCCACTTTCCTGCATCCTGAAAAACGGTCTCAAATGCTGTCCATCCTCTGCCTCTATCATTTATAGTTCTATAGCGACCCAAAGGAGAGCTGCTCACCTGTACCCATGGTTTTTGTTTCTTAACAAAATCGTATACTTTAGTTATGAAACGAGTAATATTATCTCTTCTCCAGTCAGCCCTGGATAAGCCTTTCCCATAAATTCTATAAAGACCATCATCTGGAAACTGGCCTCTATTATCTGGATATCGTATATAGTCGAAATGAATCCCATCAACATCATAATTATTTACTATCTCCTCTACGATAGATATAAGATAATCATCTGTTCTTGGATTGCCTGGGTCAAGAAACCATTCACCTTTGAATTTTTTAGTTATAGTTGGGTTTTTCTTTGTAACTGATTTAGAGCCTAAACTTCTAACATGTCTGTCTCCCCCTAATGGGTATGTCACTATCCATGCGTGACATTCTAAGCCTCTTTTGTGAGCCTCTTCAACGGCAAATGCAAGCGGATCAAAATCATGTTCTCCTTTGTCTCCGGCTGCTATCAATGACGACATCGGTTCAATAACTGATTTATAAAAGACTTCGCCACGTGCACGAACTTGAAACATTACTGTGTTGAAGTTATATTTCTTCAATGAATCAAGTATCGAAATAAGTTCTTTTTTTTGATCTTCCTGACTTTTACTGTTTGTAGGCCAATCAAGTCCATAATTAGTAGTTAACCAAACAGCTCTCACTTCCGTAGCAGGTATTTCGGAGGGGATTACAACAACCGAACTTAATAACAACAGAATGAGCAAAATAAATATTTTGTTCATTAAATCAAGTATCTATATATAATATTATCTACAAATTTAATGTAAAAAATGAAGGATAATTAGTAATTTTCATAAAGTTAACAGTTTTAAAAGTATGACCAATTATTAACGTACAGCTGATATTAATTTTTCCTTATATTTGCAGCTAACTAAAAAGAAATTAATCAAACATGACAAAAAAGAGATGGCTCGCTGTTTACGTTAATATGCATCATGAAAAAAAGGTAAGAAGTAGATTATCTGCCCTGGGGATTGAGAATTTTCTGCCTGTTCAAACAGAGATAAGACAATGGAGCGATCGTAAGAAAAAAATTGAGAAGGTACTTATTCCTATGATGATTTTTGTTCGTGTAGACACTGAAGAACAGCGTATTGTTATAACTCAGCCATCGGTTATCAGATATCTTGTTTTACGTGGTGAGCACTCTCCTACAGTAATTCCTGATGAACAAATGGAGAAGTTTAGATTCATGCTTGATTTTTCTGATAAACCAATTGATTTCAATACCGAAAATTTTGTTCCCGGTGAAAAAGTTAAAGTTATCAAAGGGCCACTTATTGGCTTAGAAGGTGAACTGGTAAATGTAGAAGGTAAATCTATTATTGCTATCAGAATTGATCAACTAGGATGTGCAATTGTAGAGATGAGCAGAAGTATGGTTGAGAAATTAGATTCACAATAGTAGAGATATCTTCTCAAGATAATATGCATCAGTTTCATCAAATGAATCTAGTTTATCACTATCTACATCTAGCACAGCAATAACTTTATTCTCTTTTAAAATAGGTACAACTATTTCAGAGCGTGACATAGAGCTGCATGCAATGTGACCGGGAAATTTATCTACATCAGGTACAATAATTGTTTTTTCTTCTTTCCATGATTTCCCACATACTCCTTTTCCAAAAGCTATATTTGTACAAGCAATTGGCCCTTGAAAAGGTCCCAAGACCAGTCTGTCACCCACTACCCTATAAAACCCAACCCAGAAAAAATCAAATGTCTCTTTCAAAGCAGAAGTGATATTTGCCATATTAGCAATCAAATCATCTTCATTTTCCACTAATGACTCCAATTGCGGGTATAGTGTCTTGTATAATTCTTCTTTTGAAGACCCCTTTGAAATAATTAATTCTTCAGCCATAAATTTTAAAAAAAATCGCGCAAATAGAAGCGCGATTTTAGTTTGTATTTAACTTTATAAATCAGTTATTACCTTACTTATTTTGCCTGTTCTTTGGCTTCCTGAATCATTTTCGCGTTAGGTAAAATAAAAACCTCAACTCTTCGGTTTTCGCTTCTACCTGCTGCAGTACTATTATCAGCAATAGGTTGAGATGAACCAAAACCTTCATAAGACATTCTCTGTCCTGAAACGCCTTTAGAATTTAAATAATTGTAAACTGATTCTGCACGACGCACTGACAAAGGATTGTTGATTGCATCACTTCCTGTACTATCAGTATGACCATAGATCTCAACATCTGTATCAGGGTTATTAAGTAATGAAGTGGCAAATTTGTCAAGAGATGCTCTTGAAGCACTATTTAAAGTACTTGAGTTAGTTGCAAAAAGAATACCTGATTCAAAAGTAACTTTTATTGCTTCCCCTTCATTTACTTTTTCGACTTGAGCTCCTTCAATTTGTTCCAGTTCTGCAGCTTGTTTATCCATTCTATTACCAATGATTGCACCAGCTGCACCACCTACAATTGCTCCTATACCAGCTCCAATTGCTGCTCCACGGCCTCCGCCTGCAATTGCTCCAACGCCTGCTCCTACTGCAGCACCTCCGCCTGCTCCTATGGCTCCTCCCTGAATTGTACGGTTAGCACCGCAACTTGAAATAATGAGAGAGACACCTAACAGCGAAATTGCCATTAATTTTGAAAATTGTTTCATAGTTTTTATTGATTTGGTGAAATATGTTTTTATAAAAAAAGGTTTTAATCAAATAAGTTCAGTGTATCACAATATGCTAGCTCACCAGCTACTATTGCTTCTATCTGTTCGTCGGTAAATTCCCTAACATTGTCTTTACGGGCATTTTCAAAGATGTAATCCAATAATTCGTCTTCATCAATTTCAATTTCAGATTCTTCACTTGCATCAAGAAATCCCTTATCTTCATAAAACTCATAAATCAGATCAACTATATAGTTAATCTCATCATCGGAAAACTCATCCTTCATTTCTTCTGGAAGGTGTTCTTGAATAAATCTCAGGGAATCTTCTTCGTCATATTCAAGTTCTTTCTTTACTTCGCTCATAACAAAACTTTTTAGGTGTGTATTAAGTTAAAACAAATATATAAAAAATAAGTTCACATAAGAATTTCAATCCTACTTCCGATAATTTCGCTTAGCATTTTGCTTTGCTTGTTCACGTGCTTGCTTCTCTTGTAGTTTTTGAGCTTCTTGTAAACGAGCCATAAATCCTGATTTTTTCCTAGGTTTCTTCTTGTTTTCTTCTAATTGTGCTAATATCTTTTCTTCATCTATTACTTTTTTCATAATTAATGTAATTACAATTGTAATCAATGTTGAAAGGAAATAATAGTAGTTTAATCCTGAAGGATAAGAGTTAAGAAAGAAGAACATAAAAACACTCATGAACAAAGGCATATTTTTCATACCAGGCATAGTTTGCTGACCGGTATCCATAGAAGCCATATTATATTTGGTGTATATTACGTTTGTAATTGTCATTAACAAACAAAAGATACTAATATGATTACCTAAAAATCTGGTAATTATTGGAATATTGCCACTCCATGAAATTAATGAGTCAAAAGTAGACAAGTCATCTGCCCATAGAAAACTTTGTTGACGAAGCTCAATTGCTGATGGAAAGAAGAAAAATAGAGCTAACAAGACAGGCATCTGAATAAGCATAGGAAGACAACCACTCATTGGACTAACACCTGCTTTACTGTAAAGCTCCATAGTGGCTTGTTGTCTTTTCATCATCATATCTTGTTCCTGACCCGGGTATTTTTTCTCAATATCTTGAATTTGCGGTCTCAATACACGCATTTTTGCAGATGAAATATATGACTTGTAAGTTAATGGTGATATGATAATTTTGACCATTATAGTCAGAATAAGAATAATAAGTCCCATACCCCAGTTTAAAGTCAAGAAATAGTTAAACACAGGTATTACAAACCATTTGTTTACCCAACTAAGCCATTTATAACCAAGACTAACTATTTCTTCCAGTTCAAGCTTATCTGAATTATTACTTACTCCATCATCATAAGATTTAAGTGTATTATAATGAACCGGTCCGAAGTAGTATTTAAAACCTGCACTTATAAGATCACTTTCTGTACTGATTTCTACTGGAGCCCATACTTCTGCCTTATAGTTCTTTATATATTCAGAATCATTTAGTAATTGTGATGTAAGAATTGTGTTATTAAAAGGTTTATCGGCAATCACTATTGCAGAAAAGTACTGATCTTTAAAAGCGAACCATTTTATTGGATCTGGAAGTTCTTTTTGGTCATTTTTTGATTCACTAAGTTTACTATCATCCTGTTTGTCATACTTGTAATGGATACGAGAATAGCGATTTTCGAATGCACGACCCTTTTCCTGTTGCCTTACTTTTTGTTCCCAGTTTAATTTGAAATTGGCAAGACTTTCTGGATGCAATCCATTTCTCATACCCGAAATACGTATGTCAAAGTCTAACATATATTCGTCTTCAGGAAGAGTGTACACTAAATCAATGTATTGTTCAGATGAGTTCTGTAAGCGCATTATTACAGTTTTACCATCTGCACTTTTTATTGGTGTAAAGTACTCATTTTCTGTAGATATTCTTAAACTATTACGATTGAATAGCTCCAGATTAAAGCGAGACTCCTGATCATTTTCAAAAAGATATAGGCTGTCACCCTTATAATGTAGATATTCTTTCAACTGAACAGATTGAATTTTACCTCCTTTAGTATTTAGCAGCAATCTTATTTTATCATTTTCTAAAACAACAATCTCTTCATTTACTGGCTCATTAGCTAAAATTGTAACTTCTGATGTTGAATCATTTATAGCTTCATTATATGGTGTACCGGCTCTAAAAAAGTCCGATAGACTTGAACCTTGCCCTAATACTGAATCGTCACTCAGTGAAGTACTGGCCTGTTTTGATCCTAATTCTGTTGCAATTTCTGCCTGTTGCGCTTCAACTAATGCTATAGAATCTCGTAGACGTTTCTGTTCTGCTATTTGCTCCTTACTAGGTCTGTTGTATATCGTGAAAGCAACTATGATCGCGGTAATCAACAGTAAACCTATAATCGTATTTTTATCCATTAAATCCTTAGAATTATTTTTTTCTAATTTCTTTTGTAATTGCTGCAGCTGACATGAAACTCATAAATAGTGGATTTGGTGATATAACAGTACTATTATACTCCGGATGGAATTGAGTTCCAATATACCATCTCAAACCAGGAACTTCTACTATTTCCACTAATTCAGAATCTGGATTGATCCCGGTACATTTCATACCTGCAGCTTCAAATTTTGATTTATATTCATTATTAAACTCATACCTGTGGCGATGACGTTCCTGAATTTTCAACTTACCATACGCTTTAGATGCCAATGATCCTTTCTTAAGTATACAATCATAAGCACCAAGACGCATAGAAGCACCCATATTAGTAATATGTTTTTGTTCCTCCATCAGGTCAATAACCTTATCTTCAGCTTTTGGATCCATCTCTGTTGAATTTGCACCGGGCAAATTCAAAACTGATCGTGCATATTCAACAACCATACACTGCATGCCTAGACAGATACCAAAAGTTGGAATATCATTCTCTCTTGCATATTTCAAAGCAATAAATTTACCTTCTATTCCTCTCTGTCCGAAGCCGGGGGCTATGACAATTCCATCAGCATCTTTCAGCTGTTCTGCTACATTCTCTTCAGTAATTTTTTCTGATTGATATAGATCTAAAATCAATTTTCTATCATTATATATTGCAGCCTGAGAAAGAGCTTCAGTAATTGATTTATATGCATCTGGTAGTTCAGCGTATTTACCAACCAACTTAATTTTTACATGTTTTTTAGCATCCTTTCTTTTTTGTAAAAATGCATTCCATGCCTCCATTTTTGGGCTATCACCAGTTGGCAAATTCATCTTTCGCAAAACTACTTCATCCATGCCCTGACGTTGCATCATAGTGGGCACCTCATATATTGTAGAAACATCTACTGACTGCATTACTGCTCCTTGTTCAACATTACAAAAAAGAGCTACTTTATCAAGTATGTCTTTATTTAACTTACGCTCAGTTCGCAATACAAGCATATCTGGCTGTATACCATGAGACTGAAGTTCTTTAACAGAATGTTGAGTAGGCTTGGTTTTTACTTCTCCTGCTGCTGAAATATATGGAACATAAGTAAGATGTATACAATAACAGTTTTTCCCTAGCTCCCACCTTAATTGACGAACTGCTTCCAGGTATGGTGTAGATTCAATATCACCAACTGTACCTCCAATCTCGGATATTACAAAATCAAATTTGTTCTTTATGCCTAAAGATTTAATATTACGTTTGATCTCATCAGTAATATGAGGTATTACCTGTACAGTTTTACCCAGAAAATCACCTCGTCTTTCTTTTAATATTACATTCTGATAAATACGTCCAGTTGTAATATTGTTATCTTTTGTTGTTTGAATATTAAGAAATCTCTCATAGTGTCCTAAGTCAAGATCTGCTTCATGACCATCAACCGTTACATAGCATTCTCCATGCTCATATGGATTTAATGTTCCGGGATCAACATTAATATATGGATCAAATTTTTGAATTGTCACCTTATACCCTCTTGCTTGCAGTAGTTTACCTAGCGACGAAGCAATTATACCCTTTCCTAAAGAAGAAACAACGCCTCCTGTTACAAATATATACTTTGTGTCAGCCACGATTGTGATGTATTATTTATTATTTTTTTGAAGATGCAAAGGTACATATTTTTTAGAACATTGAATAACGATAGTTTGTCAATGTTCAATTATTAGTATGATATATTATTAAGAAAGGTGAAACTTTTTCAGTATAATAATCACATTGGTATGAGATTCATATCTTCACATCGCATAATTTTACCTGGAAAGGCTTGAACAATTGAGTAGTTGTGTGTTGACATTATTACGGCTGTGCCCCTCCCTGAAATATCCTGAAGGAGAGAAACAATCTGACTACCAGTTTCCGGATCCAAATTACCTGTTGGTTCGTCAGCTAAAATAAGTGCTGGAGAGTTAAGTAATGCTCTCGCAATTACTACTCTTTGCTGTTCTCCACCAGATAATTCATGAGGCATTTTATAAGCCTTGTTTTGCATCCCAACCAATACCAGCACTTCATTAATACGGTCTTTGATTTCACGCTTATTTTTCCAGTCAGTTGCGCGAAGTACAAACTCAAGGTTTTTTTCTACTGTCCTATCTATAAGCAGCTGAAAATCTTGAAAAACAATACCAATTTTTCTTCTTAGAAATGGTACATGTCTGCGCTTAATAGATGCAAGTTCATAATCAAAAACACGTGCACTACCATATTCAACAGGCAGCTCAGCATACATACTTTTCATTAGAGTACTTTTGCCTGATCCTACTTTTCCAATTACATACAAGAAGTCACCTCTGTTTACAGTAAGATTGACATTACGAAGAATTATGTTTTCTTCGCGATTTAATTGCACATTTGAGTAGTTTACTATCTGTTCTTCAATCATTATTTAATAAATTGTATCGTCAGCGGATATTTCCAGTACTCGCCGTTATAGGCTTTTACTGTAGCGATAATAACTAAAATAACATACAATAGACCAATAATTATCGCGATTGGAATACCAATAATCGTAATAGCAGCTACTGCTGCATAAATCACATAACTAATCATAAAATTAAGAATATTCTTACCATGCAAATCTACGTTTACATTAATATCCTTATTGGCAATCCACATAATTATCGGGACTATAAAACCAGCACATGGAACGATTACTCCTGCAAACTGAGATAAATGCATAAGCATTATGTAGGTGTTTTCTGTCATTCCGAATAGAGGCCTTTTCCCGGAGCCAATTGAAGTATTATTAAGGATTTTCTCTTTCTCGCGCTGGTATTCCTCCTCTGTAATACTCCCTTTCTCTCTTAATTCATCAAGGATTTTTAAATCTTCATAATTCATCTTTCTGATTTTTTTAGGAATAATAATCAAAGATCATAATTAGTTTTGAAGTAATCTATCTATTGTTTCAACCATATGGTTAAACTCTTCTTCTTCAAACAATCGGGTTAGCATTACAATTTTACCTTCTTTATCAATTATAACATTACGTGTTATCCCGGCATTAGCCTCAGCATATAAACTAAATATTCCGGCATCAGGATCAAGACCGATAGGATATGTAACTTTTGTAGCTTCAATTAATTCTTCAATTTTTTCTACAGGCTCCTCTCTATCGATCCCATAAAGTGCGAACTCAGGATTATTTTTGTGGCGTTGCCAGATTCTTGACTCAATATGAGGCATTTCTTTTCTACAAACTCCACACCAACTCGCAGTAAACTGTAACATTACAACTTTACCTCTTAAAGAAGAGAGTTTTACTATATTCCCATCTGGTAGTTGCATGTCAAAATCAGGAGCCATTTCTCCTACATTAACCAAAAATTGATAACCTTCGGTTTTGTTTTGTTTCTCTTCTGCATTCACTGACTCTACACTTTCTATTTGGTTAGAGTCTGATTTACTACTTGAAGAATTGCCGCATGACATCAGTAATAGAACTATAAAAGAGATAAATAAATTTTTAACCATAATATACTATTTTACACAAAGATAATTTTTTTCCAGAATTATACTCTTCTCCTTAAGAAAATAACAGCTATAACTGTTGCAACCAGAGATCCTAAAATATCAGCAATCCAATCCCCTAACTCAGCACTTCGTGTAGGGAAATAATATTTCTGTAATAATTCAATTACACCTCCATATATTACTGGTATCAGTAAACCCCAAAACATCCATCTTATAAAAATAGGTTTTTTATTGTGTAATTTATAATAGTCATATAAAGAAACAGCCGATAACAGAAAAAACATTCCAAAATGAACAATTTTATCCCAAGAAATTCCCTCTGGCATTTGAGGAACACTATTAGAAGGGATTAAACAGGTACCTATAAAAATCAACAGACTTATTAATATGGGAAGTAATGTATAACGTAGTAGTATTTTCATAATTTTGTTTTAAAACCACCTTAGTAGTCTGCAAAGATAATATCATTTTAATTTATCATAATATTTAATCTCCTTACATTCGATATTTATAAACATATAACTAAAAGAAAATACTGATTTCAGGAAAAATTTTGTTCCTTTGTTAATGGAAGAAATGAAGCATTGGCAACATTTTTTATATGCATACAAATAAATTTTAATGCTAAAATGAAAAAATATATTCTTTTATTACTCACCGGATTATTTACTTTACAAATTTATGCCCAAATAGCATCAAGTGGCCAAAATCAACGTTATTACGATATCAATAAAAATATCGACATTTTCAATTCGGTGTTAAGGGAGTTAGACATGTTTTATGTTGATAGCATAGAGGTAAATAAACTAGTTCAGGGAACAATTCATAACATGCTATCGAGACTCGACCCATATACAGAATATTACTCTGAAGAAAACATTGGTGAACTTCAATATATGACCACTGGCGAATATGCAGGTATAGGAGCTATTATTTCTTACAAAGATGGTCAGGTTATTATCAATGAACCGTACGAGGATTTACCGGCAGCAAAAGCAGGACTAAAAGCGGGTGATGCTATACTTGAGATTAATGGCGAAGATATGCGGGAAGCAACAGTAAAAGAAGTGAGCGATAAGTTAAAAGGAACACCAGGTACGACCATACAATTATTAATTAAACGACCAGGTGAAAAGGAATATAGAACCATAAATATAGTAAGAGAAAAAATTGAAATAGACCCAGTCACTTACTCGGATGTATTCAATGGAAATATTGGTTATTTCCACTTTGGAAGCTTTACTTCCGGTAGCTCTGATAGAGTTAAGGAGACTGTGGAACAACTAAAAAACAAAGGGGCTACGTCGCTAATAATGGACCTTCGAGGTAATGGAGGTGGAATTTTAGACGAAGCTGTAAGTGTTGTGAATTTATTTGTTCCCAAGGGTGAGGAAATAGTATCAACCAAAGGTAAAGTAACTCAATGGGATAGAAGTTATTTCACACAAGACCAACCTCTGGATGAAATAATACCGATAGTAGTACTTATCGATACCGGTTCTGCTTCTGCATCAGAAATAGTTGCAGGAGGACTTCAGGATCTTGATCGAGCAGTTATTGTAGGTAATAGATCATTTGGTAAAGGATTGGTTCAAACACCTCGTGATTTGCCTTATGGTGGAAATATGAAAATTACTACTTCTAAATACTATATTCCCAGTGGCAGGGGTATTCAATCACTAGACTATTCTCATCGAAATCCAGATGGTAGTGTCGCCCGTGTACCTGATTCTTTAACCAATGTATTTTATACCAGAAATGGCAGAGAAGTACGTGATGGTGGTGGTATTACTCCTGATATAACAGTACCTCAGGAAGTTGGTAGTAGGATAGCTTATTATCTCATGGCTGAAAATATAATTTTTGATTATGTTACAGATTGGGCACAAAATCATGAGAAAATTTCAGCTCCAGATCAATTTGAATTGTCCGATACAGACTATGATTCATTTAAAAATTATGTAAAAACAAGGAATTTTGAATATGATAAAATGAGTCAACGGTCTTTGAATCAATTAAAAAGCATCATGGAGTTTGAAGGATACCTAAATATTGCTGCTGAAGAATTTAAAGCACTTGAAGCTAAACTTCATCCTGATATTGACAGGGACCTTGAACTATTTAAAGATTTAATTAAAGATATGATAGAATCTGAAATTGTTCAACGGTATTATTATAAGAAAGGAGTTCTGTTACATCAGTTAGCCAGTGATAAAGTGTTTGAAAAAGCAATAGAGGTTCTTCAAAACAAGGAAATGTATGATGCAATATTAAAACCAATACCTGAAAACATTCCTCCTGTTGAAGAAATCAAGGAAAAACTCAAAGATCGTTACTCTTAGTATTATTGAACCCTATATATCTCAGATTGTTGTTAATAAAGATTTAATCAGATAATTATTAAGTAAAATAATCTATTCGACTATGTTCCCAACAGAGTTTATTATAGGTCTTCTGGCAGCTTCTATTGCAGGCGGTGCAGTAGGACTTGAGCGTGAGACAAGTAACAAAAGTGCAGGTCTAAGAACAAATATGCTGGTATCAGTTGGCTCTTCTGTTTTTGTTATGATTTCAGCCTACTTGATGGAAGGGATACAAACAGGTGATCCTTCCAGAGTAATGGGCCAAATAGTTACCGGTATTGGTTTTCTTGGTGCAGGTGTAATACTTCACAGAGGTACTAATGTTAAAGGATTGACAACAGCTGCAACCATATGGTGTAGTGCTGCACTTGGCTGCCTTGCCGGTTTTGGGTTATACTGGGAGCTTGCAGCTACAACACTATTAATAATCATAATAAATACACTCCTGAGGAAAACTGATATATTATTCAATAATAAGAAGAATAACAAATCTGACGACAATAATAAAAGATTCGAATAAGGCAACTATAATACTTTTGCTATAATAATACCGGTACATGAGCTTCTGCTATTACAGTAGTTGCTTAGTAATTGTTTATCAATTACAATCTCGTTAAGAACAGATGAGGCATGTATAAATTTAAGCTCCCTATCTTTTCTAAATGCAAAACTTACATGTGTGACATCCAGTCCTTCTAAACTTGTAGTAAAACCTACTACTGACATATGTGGTATTAATGAATCTGATTTGGCTATTTTATCCTTTGGTAAATAATAAAAGCCTCCTCTGTCATTAATTTTAGTTTCCACCTTTATTATTTCATTAAGAGTTGTATCATCATCAGTTAATTGATTATATGAAGTACGGTGTTCAGACATGAAGTTTATAATCTTATTGTCCTTCACCCCACCAATTTCACTGGTAATATCTTTCATTATACCATTCTTACTGTTCTCATATATCCAGTCAATTGTATAATGTAATCTAGAATGGTAGCCCAGAATTACTTTATCCCTATATCTGATTGATTTTAGATTATCCGCATAAGCCTCTATAGTAGGTTCTTCCTCTAAAGCTGTCATAGATAAAGCAATAACTGTTTCCACAAAAGTAAAACAATCGAATTCGCGGAAATTCACAGTCAGTTGTTCAACCACATTCTGATCCAAAGTATGAGCCACATAAGGTTTCCCTAGAAAAAACAAAGCAGTTTTTTCCATAATCAGATCCTTACTATTAGATTTCCAAGGCTTTATATATTCAATATAATCATCAAAAACTATCCTGTCCTCAAGTAAAAACTCAGTTTTTACTTGTGCAATTATATTACCTGGTATAATTATTAAAATTAAAGCCAGAATAAATATATTCTCTTTTAAACAAGATAGTTTTTTCATGATTATAATTATTAAAAAATTTTACGACTCAGGTTTATTAGCTTTTGAGATTAGATAGTAATCCATTATTGTCATATATGCCATTGCTTCTACTATTGGAACAGCACGAGGTAATACGCATGGATCGTGACGACCTCTAGCTTTTATTGTTGTATTCTTACCTGTAATATCTACGGTTTGCTGCTCCATCAAAATAGTTGAAACGGGTTTGAATGCAACTCTAAAATAAATATCCTGTCCATTAGAAATACCAGCCTGAATTCCACCTGAATAATTAGTTCTGGTACTTATTGTTCCATTAGAATCGTAAAAAGAATCATTCACTTCAGACCCTTTTTTTGAAACATTAAAGCCCATACCATATTCAAAACCTTTTACTGCATTAATTCCAAGCATTGCAGCACCAAGAGCAGTATGAAGTTTCCCGAAAACAGGTTCACCGAGTCCTACAGGAACTCCTTTAATAACACATGTTATAATTCCACCAATCGTGTCTCCCTGATAACGTGTCTCTTGAATCAGCTTTATCATCAGTTCAGCTACCTCCGGATCGGGACATCGAACAATGTTATCATCAATCTTTGTAAGATCATACATTCTGTAATCATTCTCAAGACCTATATGTCCTACCTGAGATGTATAAGCTTTAACATCAATTCCAAGTTTATCCAGATATAGTTTCGCTACTGCACCACCCACAATACGGGCAATTGTTTCACGTGCAGATGAACGACCACCTCCCCTGTAATCCCTTATACCATACTTCTGATGGTAGGTAAAATCTGCATGTGATGGTCTGTAAGCATCTTTTATATTACTATAGTCATTTGACTGCTGGTTTTCATTTTTTACAATAAAACCAATTGGTGTGCCAGTAGTTTTTCCTTCAAAGACTCCTGAAAGAAACTCTACAGTATCTGATTCCACTCTTGGTGTAGTTATACGTGATTGCCCAGGCCTTCTCCTGTTAAGTTCATTTTGAATAAGATCTAAATCGAGTTCCAAACCAGGAGGGCAACCATCAATTACTCCCCCCACTGCAACACCATGAGATTCACCAAAGGATGTTAACCTGTATAATCTTCCAAATGTATTCATATATTAGCAATTACCACAACCTCCTGAACCACAACCTCCACCATTTGAGCTGCCACAACCGCATGATCCTTCACCTTCTGCACCAGAGCCTTTCGAGCCACAATCGCATGAACCACAACCACAGCCTCCACCAGAGAATAGAGCTGCAATTTCTTCGGCCGAGGCATCTCTAACACCTAATACCTTCCCGGTAAAATACATATTTTCTCCAGCCAGAGGATGATTAAAATCCATTGTTACAATATCCTCCCCTATTTCTACTACTGAACCCATTAATCTATTACCGGAAGAGTCCATCATTGGTACAACATTTCCTTCAAAAAGGATCTCATTATCAATTTTTCCTTCTATCTCGAATATCTTTTTAGGAAGTTCAATTATCTGAGCATCATCATATTCTCCATATGCTTGATCTGGAGTCAAGTGAAAGTTAAACTCATCACCCTGCTCTAATCCTTCAATCTGTTTTTCGAAAGCATCTAGCATCATATTGGCTCCGAATATAAACTCCATCGGTTGTTCCGCTGTAGCTTGCTCCATTAATTCTAGATTATCTCCTTCTCCTACATTCAGGTCATATGAAAGCGTAATATATTTGTTTTCTGAAATTTTCATTGTCTATTATTTTTTTAATTATTTATTTGGATTTGAATATTAACAATCAAGTATAAATGAAGTTTATTTATTAACAGCGTTTTTAAGATTATTGAGAGCTTTTTCAAGTACTTGTTTTGACGTTCCAACATTCAATCTCATAAAGCCCTCGCCTCCTGGACCAAAAATTGTTCCATCATTAAGAGCAAGTCCTGCCTCATTAACAAATAGTTTTTTAAGTTCAGACTGTGAAAGTTTCAAAGAAGAACAGTCAAGCCAAACTAAAAAAGATGCTTCTGGCAGTATAGCTCTTATTTGTGGAATGTTTTTTTTCAAATAACTATCAACAAAATCAACATTACCCTGAACATATGTTAGCATCTCATCAAGCCAGTCATCACACTCATCATAAGCTGCACGGGTAGCCGTATATGCAAATAATGTTCCCTCGTCCAAGCATCTTGGCTTTATATAGCTTAAAAATTTTTCTCTGATTTCTTCATTTGTGATAACTGAAAATGAGCTTACTATCCCGGCAATATTAAAAGTTTTGCTTGGAGCCATTAGGGTGATAGAGTTATTATTTGCCTTATCAGACACTGTTGCAAAAGGTATATGTTTATATCCTGGAAGTGCCAAATCAGAGTGTATCTCATCTGAAATAACCAGAATATTGTTATCGTAACAAATTTCCGCAAGTTCTGCTAGTTCATCATGAGTCCATACTCTCCCGGCAGGATTGTGAGGATTACAAAGTATAAGCATCTTACACTCTTTTTCAGATGCAATCTTGCGTAGTCCTTCAAAATCCATTCTATATTGACCGTTATACTTTATTAACGGATTATTAACCACATTTCGCCCTAAAGAGCTACTCACAATCCTGAAAGGGTGATACACAGGAGGCTGTATAATGATATTATCTCCTTTATCCGTGAATTCATCTATTGCAAAAGCTAAACCTTTTACAACTCCGGGGATATATGTAATATCATCTTTTTCAACACTCCATCCATGTCTTCTTTCAAGCCAATTTATTATTGAATTGAAGTATGATTCTGATTGAATTGTATAACCAAATAACCCATGCTCCACTCTTTTCATAAGAGCTTTGGTGATTGCAGGTGGAGATTTAAAGTCCATATCGGCAACCCACAGTGGAATAAGATCTTCACGTCCGAAAAGCGACTTTAAATTCTCAAGTTTTGAACTTTCTGTATTTGACCTGTCAATTATCTCGTCAAAATTGTATTTCATACCAATAAAAACAATTATCTAATAGTAAACACTCTTTATTATACTTTTATCTTGAGCCCTTTTACCACCCACATAGAGAGATTCAAATGCAAGACCTAACATAAACTGATGAGCATTAGTCCTGGTAATAAGCTCATTAACATCAGTAGCATAATAATCCCACAGATAACCTGTGCGGATTGTTAAATTTTTAAACGGAATATCAACTGTAAAATAGCTTCTCAGTGCCAACTGATTATGAAACGAACCAAAATGCACCGTTCCTTTATCATTTCCTAGTGTAAATATTTCGTAGTAAGAATGTCCATATTCAGGAGAAAAAAACATTCCTGCAAAAGGTGTCGATAACTGCCATCTTAGACTTAGATTACGCAATTTGTATAACACCATAGAAGATAAATTTAAATTGACATATGTTTTGAGTGAGCCTGGATTGTTTGTGTTTCTTACGTTATAAATACCGCCGAACAGTGCTTCAGTTCCTCCACCACCATACAGACGCAATTTCCCTGAATCAATTAGTGGATAAAATATATTTAAATTATAATTTAGATTACCCCAATATTCTGAAGAAGAAAGAGTAGGGTTTTTTGTGATTGCTGTTTGAATTCGAAACTGATTCTGAATTAAAATATTACTTCCATATTTCCTAGATGCTTTGATACGATCATGTAATAGTGAAATTGCAATTCCTTCATATTTTATTGGAGAAAGATAGCTGTCTTCTAAATATGCTTTTCCTATACCTATAAGTGTAGATTGATTAACAGGAATAACTGATTGCTGAGTGGACTCCTGAGAAAATAGCAGACAACTTAAGCTAAACCAAATAAAAACTAAAAAAGGAATCCTTTTCATCTAATATATTTGTTACATATTTGTGGTTTCAAACCATTAATCAAATAGCTTCATCTGACCAGAAATTTCATCTCTCAAATCAGAGTCTGATATATTCTCATTGCCATTTTCACTTCCCTCTTCATCTATCTCCACCTTAGTAGAGCTTTCTTTATTTACTGGTTCCGGGAATCTTACAGGCTCCAATTCAATTACAGTTTCTACCTCAAAATTTGATATTCTCTTACCTTTCGCTTTATAACTTTTTTCACCTATAAACTCTTCAGCATCCAATTCGATTGGTTCACGGAAGCTATCATTGCCTCCAAAGATAGCTTTTACTCTTGGATAAACTACATCTGTCAGCAAAAATAAGCGTGATTCACTATTTTCACCCATAAAGTTGAGTGGTTTCTCAGTTGCATCCATTGTAAAACGCTTGAGATAGGCATATCCCTGATCTGCATCATATAGCGCAGCAGTCCACACTTTATGTTCATCAAATTTCTCCACAATTAGTACGTCATCAGGAAAGTGATTAGAAAGATCAAAGTTACATTTATAGAAATCTCCACTTTTTGTGACTACTAAAATCATATCATCACCCTGGAATTCTCCCAGATATTTTCCTCCACCTTCATAATTGAGTCTAAAGACATCCGGATCATACCAGACTTTTCTTCCCCCTAATGTTGATAGGCCTTTCTGTTTTAATTGAATTCGATGTACATCAGCCTTGGTAAGAATATTTCCAATTGTACCCCTACCCCTGATTTCTATTTCACTAAAATCTTTTTCAAATTGAAGAATACGAAGTCTTGGTTTTGGTTTTAAAATCACTCTAATGGTTTCAGCTTCTCCATTTGGATTAGCACTGAAATATGCAATTCTTGAGCCAGGTTTACCTTTAGTCAAATCATATTCTTTATCTCTTGTAACACCTGTGACAGCAAACCTTTTAATATAATGAGGTGATGTCCTGCCATCTCGATAAACTACATTATAGATAGTTCTTTTGTCGTTCTTTTTAAAAACATTTGCATAAAGTATTCCTTTACCAACAAACATTTTATCGCTCACTTTAACCACTTTATATTTTCCATCTTTGAAAAATACAATAATGTCATCTATATCAGAGCAATTACAAACAAATTCATCCTTTTTAAGACCTGTGCCTATAAAGCCCTCTTCTCTGTTTATATATAGTTTCTCGTTTGCTTCAGCTACTTTAACAGCCTCAATGTTTTCGAAGCTCCTAATCTCAGTCTTGCGTGGGAAATTCTTCCCATAGCGCTCTTTAAGCATAAGGTACCATGAAATAGTATAATCAACCAAATTGTTCAGATTATGATTAATTTCTTCTATTTCTTCAAGAAGTCTGGCAATAAGTTCATCAGATTTACTTGCATTAAACTTCAGAATTCTTGCCATTTTAATCTCCATAAGCTTATGGATATCATCACGATTTATTTCTCTTATAAATGATGGTTTATAGGGTTCTAAACGTTTATCGATATGAGCAATAGCTATATCCATATCTTTAGCGTTTTCAAACTCTTTATCCTTATATATACGCTCTTCTATAAATATTTTTTCGAGTGATGCAAAAAGATGGGCTTCCTGCTTCTCACCTCTTTCAATCTCCAGTTCCAGCTTTAACAGATCTTTAGTTCTGTTTACCGATGCAATCAACACATCGCTTACAGTAAGAAAATGTGGTTTATCATTATCGATAACACAACAGTTAGGAGATATACTTATTTCGCAATCAGTAAATGCATACAATGCATCTATAGTCTTATCCGATGATACACCTGGTGCCAACTGTACATGTATTTCTACTTCCTGTGCGGTTATATCATCTACTCTCCTTATTTTTATTTTTCCCTTTTCATTAGCTTTAAGTATTGAGTCTACCAGTCCTGAAGTAGTTCTTCCATATGGTACATCTTTAATTACCAGAGTCTTACTATCCAGCTTAGTAATTGTTGTACGCACCTTCACACTACCTCCACGCTCACCATCGTTATATTTCTCCACATCAATATACCCCCCAGTTTGGAAATCAGGATAGAGCTTAAATGACTTACCTTGCAGGTAAGCAACTGAAGCATCACAAAGCTCATTAAAGTTGTGTGGTAAAATTCTTGAAGAAAGACCTACGGCAATACCTTCGGCTCCTTGCGCAAGAAGAAGTGGAAATTTCGCCGGAAGAGTAATCGGTTCTTTATTCCTGCCATCATATGATGGTTTCCATTGAGTAGTCTTAGGGTTAAATAAAACTTCCAGTGCAAATTTGGATAAACGAGCTTCAATATAACGAGGTGCTGCAGCACTATCCCCGGTAAGTATATTTCCCCAGTTACCCTGAATGTCTACTAACAGATCCTTTTGCCCCAACTGCACTAATGCATCACCAATAGATGCATCACCATGTGGATGAAACTGCATCGTATTACCAATAATGTTGGCAACTTTATTAAAACGACCGTCTTCTATGCGCTTCATTGAATGCAAAATACGACGCTGAACCGGTTTCAAACCATCTGAGATATGTGGAACAGCACGCTCGAGTATTACATACGAAGCGTAGTCCAGAAACCAATTCTGATACATCTTTGATAAGTTTAGAGTACTGTCTTCGCCCAACCTTACAGGCACTCTCGAATTTGTACCGACCCCTGAGGAAAAACTTATCTCTAATTCATCATCCTGCAAGTTTACATCTTCATTGTTCTGCAGGTCGTCATTATTTTCTATAATATCGTCGTTGTTAATCTTTTTAGAAGACATATGTCAATTAAATAAACAGATATTTACTCCCTGAAAAGGAAGTACACATAGTTTTTTTGGTGTAAATTATTTGCTTAAAACTGCTCAAAGATATGAAAAAATGGGTTAATTTCAAAATTGATTAAATTATCAAATAAGTTGATAAATGCTACATTTGAACTGATATTTCGACAACTGCAATCACAACTTTCACAATTTTAATTATTTTTGCTTCATAATTAAAGGAAGAAAGCTTTCATTATTGTTGTATAATAAGAGATATCAATTTCTTAAATAATAAACAGACCAAAGAATTAACTAAACAGCATAGCTATGGGAAAAATTAGAATACCAAAGTCATTAATTAAAACATCACTGATATTTTTTGCAGTTTCATTTATAATATCATGTGGAAGTGTACCATTTACAGGCAGAAGGCAGTTACAGTTGGTTTCAAATGACGAGGTCATTGCACTTAGTCTGCAACAGTACCAGGAATTTATGCGTACTGCTCCTGTAGAACGTGGCACAGCATCGGCACAAATGGTAAACCGTGTTGGTAACAGGATAGCTAAAGCCGTTGAAACTTTTTATAAAAGCAATGGTTATGAATCTGAACTAAAAAATTATGCCTGGGAATTCAATCTGGTAGCCGACAAGAGTGTAAATGCTTTTGCAATGCCCGGTGGCAAAGTTGTTGTATACACAGGATTATTGCCTGTCACACAAACGGAAGAAGCTTTAGCTGTCGTTATTGGTCACGAAATTGCACATGTTATTGCTCAGCACTCTAATGAACGAATAAGTCAACAGGTTGCTTTACAGTATGGGGGTGCAATTGCAGGTGGACTCCTTGGAAATTCAGAGTCAACTCGACAAATCGCTTCTACAGTGTTTGGTCTTGGTGCTCAATATGGAGTAATGATGCCTTATGCACGAAAACAAGAACTCGAATCTGATGAAATAGGTGTAATAATTATGGCTATTGCAGGATACGACCCAAGAGTGGCAATACCCTTTTGGGAAAGAATGGCTCAAGCATCAGGAGGTGCGGGAGTACCCGAAGTATTAAGTACACATCCTGCAGATAGCAGAAGAATTGAACGACTTACAGCAATTATGCCTACTGCGCTACAATACTACAAAGGTTCGGGAGTTCAAAATGAAACAACCGAACCAATTAAAACTAAAGCTCCAGTACCTGTAGAAACAAATAAAGCCAGAACATCCGAAGAGTGGACGTTTTAGCCTCTCAACCGGTTTAAAGACTGCACTAAAGCCTCATCCGAACCTATTCTCCTTATTGCCAAAATTGTTAGGATGATGGCTATTAAAGGCATTATTAAACCAACACCAATTTTATTAAAAAGGAGCTCTTCTACTGAATATACTTTGTAGAAAATAAATCCAAAAAACAGATAGAATCCAATCATCAATACAAGATTGAAAATGGATAGTCTTATCTGCAACATTCTCTTTTTGTATAAAAAGATAGTAATTAAAGCCAGCACTGAACTACCTATACTGATAGCAAACAGACCCCATGTGGAGTCATTTAATGTTCCATTCAGGTAAATACCCATAGACTCGAAAACAACCTCTTCACTATAATTATAATTAAAGGTTGCTAATGGAGTTGAAGATGCAATCAGCATTGCTGCAGCTGCCAGAACCAGGAAAATTGTTTGAATACGTTGAAACATATTTCAGAACAAATCTTTTTCTTTCGAAGGGTTACGATAATAAATTTCGTTCTCTTTCCACTCTTCAATTGCAAGCAATGAAGGTTTAGGGAGTTTTTCGTAGAATTTGGATATCTCAATCTGTTCGTGGTTTTCAAAAACCTCTTCCAAATTATCACTATATGAAGCAAACTCCTGAAGTTTTGAATCAAGATCCTGTTTCATATCTATGCTAATCTGATTAGCTCTTTTACCAATAATTCTAACCATCTCATAAACATTTCCAACCGGTTCTGACAATTTCATTACGTCACGGGTTTCTGTATTTGAGCTTGCGGCTATTTTTCTGTAATCCATATTTTATATTGAATGTTAATTTAAAATCAAGTTGTAGGCAAAACATCTATTTTGCTTTGTGCTTCTTTATAATATTCTTCGGCTTCAGCTATATACTTTCCATTTGGGAATGTATTGGTATAGTTAAAATACTCATCAACAACCATTCGATAACGTTCAGGTTGTGCCTGCAATGTACTTCTCTGTGCGAATTCATACCTTGCACGCAGTATTGTAATCTGATACTCCTCCATATATATTGAAAATGGATAGCTTTTCATTGCTTCCCTGGCAGTAATAACTGCTGATTCATAGTTATTACCCATATAATTACCAAGGTTCAAATACAACTGAGCAGCAAGTAGTTCTTTATAAGCCAGTTTCTCCTGTAATTCAAACAGATAATTCTTTGCTTGCTCAGCACGTTCTGTCTGAGGATATCTTTCTATATATTTCTGAAACTCTGCAATTGCTTTGTATGTCTTTGTTTGATCTAATCTAGCGTCAGGAGAGTCGAGATACATCCCGTAGGCTGAATAAAACAAAGCAGCTTCGGCATATTCACCATTTGGATATGTGTTGTAGTAAGTAGTAAAAACTTCAGTTGCCGAAAAATAGTCTCTTGAGTTATAATGACTCTGTGCTAACAAATACAACGATTCTTCAGCTTGTGCAGTACCTTTCATAAAAGCAACAAGCTCTTCAAGCAGTGTTACACTACGACTATACTTACCCTCTTCGAAATATTTTTTAGCATAGCTATACTTCAAATCCCTATCGGTACTTTTCAAAATTTTATTGTACTCGCTGCACGAACCGAGGGCAATAGCGAACATCAAAAAAAAGATAAGTTTAAGTTTCATCTTGTTACAAGTCGGTTTAAGTTCGCAAATTTACTTAATCTTTCTCATTTAAAGGTATCTTAATCCTATTTTATTCTATTTTAGGATTTTTTTGATACAAAATCTAATATACTATCTATATATCTACGGTCATTTGACAGCTTGGGAACTTTGTTCTGACCTCCAATTTTCTCCCTTTGTTTCATCCAGCTATAGAAGACACCTTTCTCTAATGATCTGACAACAGGGATATTTAATGATAGATTATAAGAACGTTTAGCTTCATAGTCTGAATTAAGCTTTTTAAGGCTCTCATCCAGCAACAATGTGAATTCCTTCAAATCATTCGGCTCAGTTTCAAACTCGATTAACCACTCATGAGCACCATTATGACTTTCCGAAAAATATACCGGTGCAGCAGTATATTCATTAACTTTTGCTCCTGTCTTAAGACAAGCTTCTTCAATTGCCTTATCTGCATTGTCCACAATCAATTCTTCCCCAAATGCATTTATGAACTGTTTTGTACGTCCTGTTAGTCTGAAGAGATAGGGGTTGATTGATGAAAATTGTACTGTATCTCCAATCTTATAACGCCAAAGACCTCCACTTGTAGAAATTACCATTGCATACTGCCTTCCAATTTCAACTCCTTCTAATGGAACAGTCTGAGGATTTTCTTTATCCCACTCTTCAACAGGAATAAATTCATAATACACTTCATTATCCAAAATAAGCAGCATATCACTCGATTCAGGTGTAAACTGAACACCAAAAAAACCTTCTGATGCATTATAGGTTTCCCAGTAATTCATTTTATCAGATGGGATAAGTTTATTAAACTGAGATCTGAATGGAATAAAACTCACCCCTCCGTGAAAAAACACTTCAATATTTGGCCATATATCGGTGATGGATCTACCAGTTTCTTCAACAATCTTTTTTAATAAAACAAGCATCCACGAAGGCACACCAATGAGAGCACGTATATCAGTTTTTTTTGAATATTCTGCAAGCTTTTCCAGCTTCTCCTCCCAATCAGGAAGCAGGGCAATCTCTTCGGGTGTCCTTCTTTTTTTTACAGCTCTTGGAAGATTCTTCATCAGAATAGCAGAAATATCCCCAGTATATATACTATCACCTATCATATTAACCTGCTGACTACCCCCCATCACCAATGTTTTTCCCAAAACAAATGTCGTTTCTGGATGATGAACTGCGTAAGTTCCAAGCATATGGTAACCTGCACGATAATTCCCATTATAAAGAGACTCTTTAGTTACAGGGATATATTTACTTTTATCTTCAGTTGTACCTGAAGACATCGCGAACCACTTTACCGGTGTGTCCCAAAGTACATTCTCTTTTTTATCTACGATTATTTTATTCAGATATGGTCTTAACTCTTCATATGATATTACAGGCACATTCTTATTAAACCCACTGTAGTTTTTAATATTAGCGAAACCCATTTTTTTTCCATAAAGAGTGTTCTGACCATGTTCCAAAAGATATTGTAGTGTTCGCAGCTGTGTGTCTAGTGGATTCTCCAAGAAACTTTCCACAGGTTTGTAATAAGAGTTTAGTATCGATCGTGCTATTCTTTGAATCATCCTTTTCCTGAAAATTGTGGGGCAAAGGTAAACAGGAGTTTCATTAAACTGAAAAATAATTTCACAATTTAAAATAAAAAAAATCTATTTATCCTATTCGGCTTATTTTTCGAAGTCTTTCTTCATCGATTATTTTTATTTTTCTCCCATCTACAGCTATGATTCTTTCATTAGCAAAATTCGATAGCGTCCTGATGGCATTTGAGGTTGTCATATTTGATAAACTTGCCAGATCCTCACGGGCGAGGTAAATATTTATTGTTGCACCATCCTCTTCCAAACCATAGCTTTCTTTAAGGAATATCAATGATTCAGCCAGACGTCCCCGTACATGTTTTTGAGTTAAGTTTACAACTCGTTGATCTGCTATACCCAGGTCAACCGAGAGCATCTGGATGAAGAACATGGCAAGGTCCCCATTTTTTCTAAGAAAAGACTCAATTAGTTCCATGGGTATCATGCAAACTGTGCAGGATTCAAATGCAGATGCAGCAGTAACATACGGTTCTCTTGCAAAATATGCTCGATAACCGAAATACATAAAAGGGCGTATTATCCGGATTATCTGACTTCTCCCACCTACCCCACTTTTGAATATTTTTACCTTTCCTTTGAAGAGGCACATGAGGTCTTTAGGAGTTTCATCCTCAAGATAAATAAGTTCGTTTTTCTTAAAATTAAGTACACGAGCGTTTTCACGTAAAAGATTACGCTCAGCATCAGACAACATTCTCCAAATCTCTGGCAATGTTGATGACAAATCGATTAATTCTTTACTCTTTCCTGGCATGAGTGCTGCAGAACTATGTTCTAGAACACAAATATATAAGTTTTTTTTAAGTGTTGAAAAAAATAATTTCTTTATTTAGAAGAAAGTACTGTTAAATATATATGTCTCATATCAAAAAAAACAGAATTATTTAAAAAAAAATGTAAGTTTGTATTTGTATGAATAGAGGTAAGATAATACAAACTATACTTTTTTTGTTAATCTCACTGAGTTGTTTTGCATCCGAGTCTCTTCCTCTGGATACATTACTTATAAGAGTGATGAATGCTGCAGAAAAATATAATGACTTGGTGGAAAGCTATTCCGCCGAAGTCTATACCCGTTCATATGTTGAAACAAAAGAAAAAAATTTCCTATATAAATATACTCATCTGATCCCACAATTTGTTATTCATGATCCTCACAACGACAATGCTTTAATAGAAACAATAAGTAACTACAGATTCGACTATCCAAATAACTATGTACAGGATATTAAACACGTTTCAGGAACTATATCAAGTAAAAAAGATATTGAGTCAATTCCATTTAAACTTATAAATATTAACATATACGGTGAAACAACAAATGATGAGAGTTTTTTCATGCCATTACGATTTAGTACAGCTAAATATTACAACTATCAATTATCTAAAACCTTCACAGAGAACAACAAAACATACTATTATATACACTATACCCCTATTTATGAAAACACTAAACTATTAGAAGGTTATTTTATAATTGAGAGAGGTACATGGAGAGTGATTTTTTTCAGAGGTGAGGGAGTGGATATTTTTTCTGACTTCTCCTTTGAAATGACTATGGGTAACGAGTGGATAACCAATTATCTGCCAGTTAACCTGATAATATATCAAACTACATCTTATTTGGGGAACAAACTTGCATCAAGACACCTTGCAAATATAAATTATAATGAGATAGAGCTTAGAAGTATTACTGAGCCTGAAAGATCTTTGAATATCAGTGATTTTTATAAGATAAGGCTCGACTCAGTTCCTGTAAGAAGTGACACTGCTTTTTGGAATACCCACAGACCAATTCCTTTACAAGCACAAGAAAAAGAGGTTTTACTTAATTACCTGCAGAGTTTAAAAGAGAAAGAATCTGACAAAGCAAATGGTAATAATTTAGAAGATCCCAAAATTGCGCAACAACTGGCTCAAAGAATGGTTATGAACTCCAGTTACAAATATAAATCGGTGAGGTTGGGATATTCGGGACTTTTTAATCCATTAATGTTGGGATATTCTACAAGGGATGGTCTAACCTATCGTCAGAAATTATCATTCAATATTGACTTAAGTCACAACCGTACTGTAAAAATTGATGCATTTGCCGGGTATATGTTTCGGAGAAAGGAGTTTTTTACTGATTTAACAACAACTTGGAACTACAACCCCTTTCGCTTAGGTAGCGCATCAATTTCATTAGGTAATGGTAATCCTACATACAGTTCACTATTTGTAGATCAGATACAGGATAGTCTTAAAAATAAGGGGCTTTCTTTTGAAGATATATCCCTTTTTTACTACAAAGATTACTACATTAAACTATTTAATACTATGGAGTTGACAAATGGTCTTCTTCTTCAAACAGGTATTGATTATCATATCAGAAAAAGCAAAAACACTCCTACTCTGCTCCGATCCACAAATAGCGCGATTGAACCAATAGAAGATATGTTTGGTACAAAAAGATCATTTGCACCATTTGTAAGAGTAAGTTGGACACCAAGACAGTATTACAGATATGAAGGTAGACAAAAAATATATGTAAGATCCTCATTTCCAACATTTAAAGCAGAGTTATCCAGGAGTTTCAAGGACATATTAGGAAGCACCTCAATTTTTAATCGTGTGGAGTTTGATATTAGTCAGAATATCCCAATTGGTTTAATGCATTCATTTCAGTACCATTTGGGCGCAGGTCGTTTTATAAACCAAAAAACTGAATACTTTGCAGACTTTGTTTACTTCGCAAAAAACAATTTCCCTGAAAACTGGAATGATGGTTTAGGAGGGGTTTTCAACCTGTTAAGCAGAGATTTATACAATGCCTCTGACTCATACATTCAGGCGCACTTCATGTACGAAACCCCATTCTTGATATTGAAGAATATCCCTTTTGTATCTGATTTTGCAGATAAGGAAAGAATCTATATTAGTCAGTTGTATACTCCTCAAATTATTTCATATACAGAGTTAGGCTATGGAATTGGTAATAGATATTTTAATGCAGGTATATTCGGCTCTTTTCACAAAACCGATTTTCGTCATATAGGTGTACGAGCAGCGTTTGAATTTTGAACCTTAAATTAATATCTTTGTAAAAAATATATTCTGATGATCTGTTTCCCAAACGCAAAAATAAATTTAGGACTACAAATCGTATCTCGCAGACAAGATGGTTATCATAATCTGGAGACAATTTTTTATCCAATCGAACTAAAAGAAGGATTGGAAATTACTTCAGCTTCCAAATCAGATGAATTAAATACTCAAAATAAGTTTCGTCTATTTACTTACGGGGATAAAATTACTGGCTTAGCAGAAAACAACCTGGTAGTCAAAGCTTTGAATCTAGTCACACAAGAGAAAGAAATACCGGCAATTGATATTCATCTTCTTAAAAGAATACCATCAGGTGCCGGACTAGGTGGAGGTTCATCAGATGCAGCTTTTATGTTAAAGCTATTGAACGAATCTTTCGAACTTGGTTACTCAATTGACGATTTGATGATAAAAGCTTCTAAAATAGGAGCCGATTGCCCATTTTTTCTTCATAATAAACCTCTATTGGCTACAGGAGTTGGTGATCAATTCGAAGCTGTTGATGTTAACCTAAAGGGCTATTATCTAATGTTAGTAAAGCCTGATTTATCAGTTAATACTAAAGAGGCATACTCAATGATAGTCCCCAAACAACCTGAGCATTCTTTAAAGGATATAATTCAGAGACCTTTTGCTGAATGGAACGAGTTAATGATAAATGATTTCGAAACACCTATATTTAAAAAATATCCCGAAATTTGTAATATTAAGAATCAATTACTTGAAATGGGAGCTCTATATGCATCTATGAGTGGATCTGGTTCATCTTTGTATGGTATCTTCAAAAATAAACCTGATTCAAAAGGTATGTTTAAGAACTATTTTGTATGGTGTGACAAACTAAATTAATGAGAAAAGTAAATTAAATATGAAGAATAAGCAATTGTTATTTTTATTAGCAGCGTTTTTATTAACTATTAATCTGCATTCGCAAAACTTATTTAAGCCGGAGAAGTTGTTTAACTTTGGACCTATTCCTTTGCACAAACCAGTAATCCTTGATAGTCTGAATTTGAATAACACACCATTTTCTGACGAAATGCTGTTATCATATTCAGTTACTTTTCCTGATCATACTCGATTTACTACTATTCTTACACCTGATAGTTCAGGATTTTTTCATTTAAACAAACCAGAAGAGGGAAATGCTTTTCAGCTTTTTTCTATTTTTGTAAATGGGGACAGATATGGTAGAGGCAAGCTTACTGTAACATCACCTAATCCTTTGGAGTTGTGGGTAGATGATGTAAAAAGAGCAACAAAAACACAATTAAATGATAGTTTACACCACTCAGGATCTGTTGACACTTATCTGAACGGATTTGCGAACAACCACCGAGTAATAATTAAAATGTTTGTTTCAGCTGACAATAAAATAAATCCCGCAGTAAAAATTGAACTCAAGCCTGAAGAAGCAGACTCACTTTTAAACTACTCTTTTAGTAACACAAATAAAAGAAGAATAAATATTAAAGATATTTTAGAGGGTAAAAGAGTCAGCAATACATCAATTTCACCAAGTGGAAGATTTGTACTTATAGGTCTGAGAGAAACTCTGCCGGGTGGAAAAAGCGTTGATTTTATTGAGGTATATGATACAAAACAAAAACAGACTATAATTTCAGAAATTGCAAACAGACAGAGTTTACGATGGATGCCTGAATCTGATATTTTATACTATGTTGATGATATAAATGATAAAAGGAATGTATATACACTGAATCCAATTACAAAAGAAACTAATATTCTGGCAGAGGGGCTACCAAAAGAGAGTATTTATATTGCCCCTGATGAGAAATCCCTTTTCTTCTCCACAAAAGAGACTATCTCTGCTTCAAGCCCTGCTGGTTTAAAACGACTCATTGGTATAAATGACAGACAGTCAAGTTACAGAGACCGAAGATTCCTATACAGACACTTCCCGGATAATGGACTGACTCAGCAAATCACTTTTGGCAAGCAGTCTGCATCCCTTAATGATATATCTCTGGATTCGAGATATCTACTATTCTCAACCACAGAGGAAGATCTTTCTGAACGTCCATTCCAAAAGACTTCACTTTACATGCTGGATATGGTTACAATGGTTATTGACACAATCTGGCAAAATGAAACTTACGCTTACTCGGCACAATTCTCTCCTGATGGAAAATATATCCTTATTCAGGGTGCTCCTGAAGCATTTGGAGGCATTGGTCTTAACATAAATCCCGATCAAATTGCCAACAGCTATGATACACAGTCATTTATAATGGATCTGAAAACTAAAGAAGTTGATCCAGTAACTAAAAACTTCGATCCAACTATAACAGCACAAACTTGGAGCCCACAGGATAATTTCATTTATTATAGAGTTGAGGAGGGTGACAGAGTAAACATGTATCGATACTCTTATCGAAATAAAAAGTTCGAAAAACTCCCACTTAAAGAAGATGTAATCCAATCTTTCAATCTAGCAAAAAATGGAGCCTGGGCTACATACACAGGTGTGAGCGTTTCAAACTCAAGCAGGAGTTATCTGTTAAATCTAAAAAATATGGAGTCAACACTGTTATCAGATCCATATGCGGAAAAACTAAGCAGTCTTAATTTGGGAGAGGTAAAGGATTGGAACTTCGAGTCCTCATTCGGTGATGAGATAGAAGGTCGATATTATTTACCCCCAAACTTTGATCCTACAAAAAAATATCCATTGATCGTATACTACTATGCCGGAACAAGTCCCACCTCACGCATATTCGAAAGCACCTATCCACTACATGTTTATGCAGCTCAGGATTATGTAGTTTATACTTTACAGCCTAGTGGAACAACAGGTTACGGTCAAGAATTCTCTGCACGTCACGTAAATGCGTGGGGAGACCAGACTGCAGAAGAGATAATCGAGGGAGTAAAAAAGTTTGTTGCATCACACTCATTTGTGGATAGCACTAAAATTGGCAATATAGGAGCTTCTTATGGAGGGTTTATGACTCAGTACCTTATTACAAAAACCGATCTGTTTACGGCATCCGTTTCACATGCAGGTATAAGCAATATCACAAGTTATTGGGGTGAAGGATACTGGGGATACTCATACAGTGCCGGGGCAAGTGCCGGCAGCTTCCCATGGAATAATCCTGAGCTCTATGTTAAACAGAGCCCTCTATTTTATGCAGATAAAATTAATACTCCATTATTATTACTACATGGGACAGCAGATACAAACGTTCCAATTGGCGAAAGTATACAGATGTATAACGCATTGAAACTACTTAATAAACCGGTAGAATTTATTCAGGTAATTGGAGAAAACCATGCTATATACGATTATGATAAACGGATCGCATGGAACAATGCTATATATGCATGGTTTGCAAAATGGCTAAAAGAAGATTCAAGATGGTGGGATTCAATGTATCCTGTGGAATAGTAATATTTAGAAACTGAGATTTATGGAAGATTTATGTCAGAAAGTAATGAAGATAGCACGTGATGTAGGTAACTATCTTAAAACAGAGCAGCAACTATTCAACAAAAGGGATATTGAACTGAAAGGCAGTCGAAACTACGTAACATATATAGATAAAGAAGCTGAAAACAGGCTGATCGGTCGACTTCAGGAGATACTTCCTGAAAGTGGCTTTCTAGCTGAAGAAGAGACTGTTGAATTCATGGACAAAGAGTATACATGGATTATTGATCCACTTGATGGTACTACTAACTATGTTCATGGAGACACTCCCTACTCAGTAAGTATTGCACTGAAGCATGAAAATAATATTGTACTTGGGGTCGTTTATGATCCTTTAGCAGATCAAATGTTTAGTGCAACATCAAAAGACAATGCTTTTTTAAATGGAAACAAACTGCATATTAGTAGCCACGCTACATTGAAGAATGCATACATCGGCTTCGGAATCCCTTATAAGTTAGATGAACGAGGTGAACAGATACTTAGAAACGCTGCTGATCATTTCCGTAATACAAGCTTTAGAATAAAAGGTTCAGCTGCTTTAGAGATTTGTTATGTTGCAGCAGGAAAAAGCGACACCTACTTCCATTCCGGACTTTCACCATGGGATGTAGCAGCAGGTGCTTTTATCCTGGAGTGTGCTGGTGGCAAGTGCACCGATTTCTCAGGTGGTAACAACTACCTCTTTGGCAGAGAAATGGTAGCTACAAATGGATTCATACACGAAGAGATTATGAAATATATTATCAACAGATAACATATGGACAATCAAACAATTCTAATAGCATTTCTTTTAACGGTATTTGCAGGTCTGTCAACTGGAATCGGCAGTCTTATAGCGTTTATGGCTAAACGTACAAATACTAATTTTCTTAGTTTTGCTTTGGGACTCTCAGCAGGTGTAATGATTTATGTTTCCTTTATGGAGATGTTGCCTCAATCATTACAATATCTGACAGAAAGCTTTGGAGATAAAACCGGTATGCTTTATCTGATACTTGGTTTCTTCGGAGGAATTATATTGATTGCACTTATCGACTTCCTGATACCAGAATCCAGCAATCCTCACGAGATGCATGGTGTAGAGGAGATGAAGAAAAGAAATGGGTTAAAGCAAACAGGTATTATTACAGCTATTACTATTGCAATTCACAATTTCCCAGAAGGAATAGCAACTTTCATGTCAGCACTAACATCACTTGAAATAGCAATACCAATTACAGCTGCAATAGCTATACACAATATTCCCGAAGGAATTGCCGTAGCAGTACCCATTTACCACTCAACAGGCAGTAAAAAGAAGGCTTTTTGGTTATCATTTGCTTCTGGCCTGGCAGAGCCTTTGGGAGCTGTAATAGCATTTTTATTCCTGATTCCATTCTGGAGTACAACATTGAATGCATTTGTACTATCAGCAGTTTCAGGAATTATGGTCTATATTTCACTTGATGAACTCCTGCCGAGTGCGGAAAAATATGGTAAGCATCATCATTCAATTATTGGTTTGGTTATAGGTATGGCTGCAATGGCAATTAGTCTCTATTTGTTCATTTGAATGAATTAAGATATCTTTGTTTTAGATTTTTTAAAATATTTACTCAACACATAATGTGATGAAAACAGACTTAAAACAGATAGGCGAAAGAATCAAAGGTTTGCGTGAAGCATTGGATTATTCTCCTGAAGAGATGGCTGCAAAGCTTGAGGTAGATCTAAATGATTATTTACAATTCGAAGAGGGAGAAAAAGATATATCGGTTTCTTTCCTGCAACGTATAGAAAGGGAGTTTAGTGTAGATATATCTACTTTGATGTTTGGTACAGAACCTCGTATGAACTCATATTTTATCACAAGAAAAGATAAAGGAATGACAGTTGAAAGGGTATCTGCCTATAAATACCAATCGCTCACTTCTGGGTTCACAAATAACATTGCAGAAATTTTCGAAGTTACAGTAGAACCTAAGTCTGCTGATACTGACTTTTATAAAAACATACATGCCGGACAAGAGTTTAATATGGTGCTTGAAGGTAGTATGATGATAAATATCAACGGGAAAAACCTGATTCTGGGAAAAGGAGACAGCATATATTTTGATTCTTCTCTACCACATGGAATGAAAGCACTCAATGACAAACCAGTAAAGTTTCTCGCGGTGATATTATATCCATAACTACATATTATTCATAAGGTTATCATGATAGAAAAATTTTTAAAAAAAACTGAGTTTACATCTCATAAAGATTTTATTGAGAACTACCATATTAATGTTCCAGATAATTTCAATTTTGCATATGATGTAGTAGATGAATGGGCAAAAAAAGATTACAATAAACGAGCCCTATGTTGGGTGGACGATAAAGGAGTTCACAAAGATCTCTCATTCGGTGAAATTAAGGACCTTTCAGACAAAACAGCATCATTTCTCCAGTCTCTTGGCATTAGCAAAGGTGACATGGTTATGCTAATACTTAAACGTAGTATCGAATTCTGGCAAACAATTGTTGCCCTACATAAGATAGGTGCAGTTGCAATCCCGGCAACACACCTGCTTACTGACAAAGATATCGTATATCGTAATAATGCAGCTGGAGTTAAAGCAATTATTGCAACAGAGGATGATAATCTTATTGAACATGTGAATCAGGCAATGAAAGATTCACCAACTGTAAAACAACGTGTAAAGATAGGAAAATCAAATTCAGAGGGATGGGTTGATTTCCACAAAGGTGTTGAAGAAGCCAAACCATTTAACAGGCCCGATCAAGTCAATAGTAATGAAGACATAATGATCCTTTATTTTACATCGGGTACTACAGGCCAGCCTAAAATGGTGGTACACGACTTTACATATCCATTGGGACACATCACAACTGCCAAATACTGGCACAATCTCAATGAGAAAAGTATTCACCTTACAGTCGCAGACACTGGCTGGGCTAAGGCTGTATGGGGTAAATTATATGGACAGTGGATTGTAGGTGCATGTGTTTTTGTTTACGATTTCGACGGGCGTTTCATCCCTGAGGATATGCTTAATATTATATCAACTTATAAGGTAACATCATTTTGTGCACCTCCCACTATTTATCGATTCCTTATAAGGGAAGATCTAAGCAAATATGATCTATCAGCACTGGAATATTGTACAACTGCAGGTGAGGCACTCAATCCATCTGTATTCAAGACATTTTACGATCAGACAGGAATTAAAATGATGGAGGCATTTGGTCAGACCGAAACTGCTCCAACTATAATAACATTCCCATGGATAGAACCAAAACCGGGATCCATGGGTGTACCAAACCCCCTCTATAAGATGGATCTGCTCACCCACGACGGTCGCTCTGCCGAAGATGGTGAACAGGGTGAAATAGTATTTTATACAGAGAATAATCGACCATTATCACTTTTCAAAGGTTATTACAAAGATGAGGAATTAACAAATCAGGTTTATGCAGATGATGTATATCATACCGGAGATATGGCCTGGCGTGATGAAGATGGGTTCTATTGGTTCGTGGGACGTACTGATGATGTTATCAAGAGTTCCGGATACCGTATTGGACCATTTGAAGTAGAAAGTGCAGTTATGACTCACCCTGCTGTAGTGGAGTGTGCCATAACAGGTGTTCCTGATGAAATCAGAGGGCAGGTTATCAAAGCAACTATTGTACTATCTTCTGAGTATAAATCAATGGCTGGAGAAGATTTGGCCAAAGAGATTCAGGATCATGTAAAGAATGTTACAGCTCCATATAAATATCCGCGTGTTGTAGAGTTTGTTGATGAACTTCCTAAAACTATCAGCGGTAAAATCAGAAGAGTGGAGATAAGAAGCAAGGATAAATAAATAAATTAATTAATTCAAACAGAAAACAAATTTATGAAAAAAGCATATGTATTTCCAGGCCAGGGAGCTCAGTTCGTTGGAATGGGCAAAGATTTATATGAATCATCTCCACTTGCTAAAGAGATGTTCGACAATGCAAATGAAATATTAGGATTCAATATAACTGAATTGATGTTTTCAGGTACTGATGAGGACCTGAAACAGACTAAAGTCACACAGCCAGCTATATTTCTTCACTCAGTTATTCTGGCTAAAACCCTGGGTGATGAATTCAAACCTGATATGACTGCAGGTCATTCTCTTGGAGAATTTTCAGCTCTCGTAGCTGCAGGAGCCCTTTCATTTGAAGATGGATTAAAACTAGTTTATGCACGAGCACTTGCCATGCAGAAAGCTTGTGAAGCCAATCCCTCAACTATGGCTGCTATTCTGACCCTTCCTGATGAAAAAGTTGAGGAGATATGTAAGTCTATTGATGATGTAGTAGTACCGGCAAACTATAATTGCCCGGGACAAATAGTTATCTCAGGTACTATGAATGGAATAGAGAGAGCATGTGAACTTATGAAAGAAGCAGGTGCAAAAAGAGCATTGCCTCTTAAAGTGGGTGGAGCGTTCCACTCACCATTAATGGAATCGGCACGAGTAGAACTTTCAGAAGCTATAGAATCAACTAGCTTCTCCAAACCAATATGTCTTGTTTATCAAAATGTAACAACAGTTGGAGAATCTGATCCGGAGGTAATCAAGAAAAATCTTATTGCACAGCTAACTTCTCCTGTAAAATGGACTCAATCTGTACAAAACATGATTGCTGATGGTGCAACTGATTTTGTAGAATTGGGGCCTGGTAGTGTACTTCAGGGTCTTATTTCAAAAATTGACAAAAGTGTAACAGTTTCAGGAAAACAGTAAATCTACTATTTTCCTGTTATGGTTATTAGTCTGGCATTTAAGCTTTGTTAGCAACGTTTATTTGTTAAAAAGAATATTAGAAAATACATTTGTTTAAACGATTGCAACTAAAAAATATTTATAATGAAAAAATCAGTATTCATTCTCGCAATTTTATCTTGCATAATTCTTTCAGCACAAGCTCAGGAAGATTTTTTTGATGCTCCTGATTTCAGACAGATAGAACGCAACACAAAGGAACCTACCTCATCACTCTATTATCCCAATCTGATGAAAAGGTATTTGGCCGGAGATCCTAAACTAACACTTAATGAAGGGAGGCATCTATATTTCGGTTATGTATTCCAGCAAGGATATGAACCAACAGATACCTCTTCGTACAACAATCTGCTTGCCAAAACTCTAGCCAAAGGAGTTTTCACACCTGCAGACTATAACGATATTATTCAATACTCCAGTGCACTTCTTCTTGAAGACCCATTTAATCTGAGAGCTTTGAATGCCAAGCTATTGGTCCTTGCTCAGCAAAACGATACAGAAGAGTATAAAAAAGTGGCACAACAGCGTAAAATTGTTCAGGATGCTATTGTTAGTACAGGGGACGGTATGTCAGACGACACACCTTTTTATGTAATTAAGGTAGCGCATGAATATGATATTCTTCCTTTTCTTGGATACACTTACGGTGGAGAAGACAAAATAATCAGAGGTAAAAAAGTAAATTATCTCACCCTAGGTCAGAATCGTTTTGGGGTAGATCGTGTCTACTTTAATATTTCTCCTGTGATTGATTATATAAGTTCACACGGAGGAGGAAAAATGTAATTACATACTATATAAAAAATATAAAGCCCGCTTAATTAAACAATTAGCGGGTTTTTTTCAGAACCATTTCTTCCATTTAAAATACAATAGCATAGTGGCAGCAATTAGTATCATAACTCCCCAAATAATAAAGTAGCCATTTGGCATATGCAGTTCAGGCATGTTTTCAAAATTCATGCCATACACACCAACGATAAATGAAAGAGGTATGAACACAACTGAAAAAATTGTCAACAGCGCCATAATATCATTCAGTCTGGTACTCATAGAAGAGTGATACAGATTCAACCCATCATACAAAACCCCATGATAATAGTCAAGCAGTTCTACAGCCTGGTTTATATTATCATGTAGCTCCTTAAAGTGTTTATAATTTCTCTTAGCAATAACATCGCTTTCCATTCTTACAAGAATAGAAATCATTTCCTTTGCAGGTTTAATATAACGTCCAAGATCACTGAGCTGACGTTTGAAAAGGTTTAAAATTTTAAGGGTTTCCCTATTTGGATTTAGCACCATCTTATTATCCTCATCTTCAATCTTTTCACCGAGCACACCTAAAATAAAAATATAATTATCAATCACTACATCCAATAGGGAGAATGCAAGATAGTCAGTCCCAAGTTCCCTGAATCTATTAGCATGCTTTATAAGTCGTTCCTTAACTGGATTAAAAAGACAATTAGGTTCTTCCTGGAAGGTAATAATCCAATTATCTATCAAAATAATACTAAAATTGTCTATAGAAACTTGATTTAATGATTCATCAAACTGCATCATTTTAATTGATAAGAAAAGCCCATTGTCAAATTCTTCTATCTGTGGTCGAGTTCCTGGCTCCATAACATCTGACAAAATCTCTGATGGGATTTGTAATCTTTTTGCCAGATCACTCATTAGCATTTCATTATGCAAACCATCAATATTCATCCAGATATGTTTATCATGATATTTCTCTAGTTCATCAACCGAATGAACTTCTTTTTCCATTACTTCTTCAGCATCAATATTGAATAGAGTCATCTGTACTTCTTGAGATCGATGCTGACCTCTAAATTTCAATTCATATGGTGATAAACCAATATCTTCCTGGCGCTTCAATGGTATTCTGTTCATAATTATGTATTTACAAAACAACAACAAAAAATATTAATGCAATATACTATTTTTTTGTAACCAAAAGAAAATAGCCACAGTCATATTTTCGAATTAAATAAAAAAATTATGACTACTCAAAAAATTCTATTTTCATTAGTTTTATGTGGTTTAATATCACCACTTTTTGCACAGATTAAAGGTGTTGTTTCTGACTCAGAGAGTAATCCAATTGAATTTGCTAATGTAGCTGTCTACTCTCTTCCCGACTCTACCTTGATTGCCGGAACCACTACAGATGAAACCGGTTATTTTTTATTAGAAGAAACAAGCAGTTCTAATAAACTTTTAAGAGTCTCCTTCATTGGTTATGAAACACAAACTTTGCTTGCACAACCTGAACATGAGATAATACTTAAATCGGATGCTACAATGCTCAATGAGGTTGTTGTAAATGGTGATATTCCAAGAATCAGACTACGGGATGATGCAGTTGTTGCAACAGTAGAGAACACTGTTTTAAGTAAAGCCGGAACAGCAAATGATGTTCTTAAAAGACTTCCTGCAATTACCGGTGATGATGGGGATTTCTCAATATTTGGAAAGGGCAAGGCAAAGATTTATGTCAACAACAGGGAGTTGCGCGATCCTTCGGAACTTGATTTGATAGCCTCTTCAGATATAAGAGAAGTAGAAATAATTCACAATCCCGGTGCCGGCTATGATGCTTCTGTAAAAGCAATTATTCGCATTCATACAATTAAAAAAGTTGGCGATGGATTTAGTTTCGATGTAAGATCAACCAGTCTTATAAATAAGCATACAGATTTAAGAGAACAGCTTAATATGAACTATCGTTACAAAGGGTTGGATATTTTTGCTACAGCTAAATATGAAAGATATAATTATGTTCAAAACAGTGTTTTAACCCAGAAAGCATTTGTTGATACACTCTGGACTCAGACAAACAGCCTGGATGTGGAAGGTATTGCAGATCCTTTGACTATTATAGGGGGTATAAACTATGAGATCAATCCCAATCATTATGTAGGAGTTAAACATACAATGTCTCTGTCTCCGGGAAGAAACGAAGAATCAATAATCACTAAAAGTGATGTTTATGCAAATAATGAATTCTTCGACAGATGGGTTAGTGTAAATAATGTGAAAAGTGACAGTGAGCCAAAACATCGATTAAACGCATATTACAATGGTACAATTGGTAATCTGAAAATCGACTTCAACAGCGACTTCTATAGAAGTAGTCAGTTTAGTGAAATAAATATCACTGAAAGTAGTCAGGAATTTGATGACCGTATAGTCAAATCTTCTAATAGGATTGAGAATCGATTATTTGCTACAAGACTGGTTTTATCTTACCCCCTGTTTGGAGGAAATTTCTCAGCAGGAAATGAATATACCCGTACACACAGGAATGATGATTATATGACAGATATAGATGTCATACCTTCTTCCAACACTTCAATTCACGACCAAAACAATAGTTTCTTTGCAGAATATTCAAGAAATACTCCAATAGGGAAGCTTAGCGCTGGCATAAGGTATGAAGATGTTAATTTCGATTACTTTAACGGAGATATAAAAATAGATGATCAGAGCAGAAAATATAACAGTTGGTTTCCCAATTTCTCATATTCAAATGCTTTTGGAGATGTACAGATGCAACTCAGTTATAATGTAAAAACAGTTCGCCCTTCATATTGGCAACTTGGAAGCAACACATTATATGGTAATCGTTTTACATTACAGAGAGGAAATCCATTTCTTAGACCTTCAACTGTTCGTGATGCATCATTAATGACTTCTTGGAGATTCCTTCAGTTTATGCTAAGCTACAAACAGGAAAAAGATGCTATAATACAATGGGCTGAACAACATGCAGATAATCCGGCTGTAGCAATTTTGTCTAACAAAAATATTGATAAACTTCCCAGCATGACAGCATTCATAACTGCATCTCCTAAGTTTGGCATTTGGTCTCCAATTGCAAGTGTAGGGTTGATAAAACAATGGTTTTCAGTTACAAGCAACGACATAAACGTGAATTTGAATAAACCAATGATGATCGCCTCACTGAACAACTCATTCACACTTCCAAAAGGATTTTTAGTAACTCTTGATGCCAATTATCAGGGAATAGGATCAACTCAGAATGTGGAACTAACTAAAGATAAATATGTAGTTAATCTTGGAGTAACAAAATCATTCCTGAATGATAAGCTATCAGTTACTCTAAAAGGACACGACATATTCCATGGAGAGAAAACCGGAATCACTGCTTATAATAATAAACTTCACATTTCTCAGGATAACATATGGGACACGCGCGAGTTCGAAATAACAGTAAGATACAAGTTCAACACTAATGGCAGCAGATATAAAGGTACAGGAGCTGGACAGAACGAATTCAACAGGTTGTAAAAAAAATAAAGGAACTCTTCTTAATTTCAAAAGTTTAAAAATGGGAGCTTGAAAAAAGCCCCCGTTTTTTCTTTTAATTCATACTTTTAAGCATTCAATTCCGAAATTATTCGAATATTTGCGGAATTAATTTCTAATAATACAGAATATATTTGGCTTAACGGTGATAAACTTGACGTGCAAAAGCTTTTTGAAAATATATCATCAACTCGTCTGAAATATATTTTTAAATAATTATTCCTAACATATTAATTGATTACTCAGTATGAAAAAAGCAATTAAAATTACTGGAATCACATTATTGTCAATCATAACATTTTTATTAATCGGTTTGATTGCTTTAGCGTTAAACAGTCCGGGCGTGTTAGAACCATTAAGAGATATAGAAGAAAAAGAGATAATAGGCTCACTATCTGAGAAAAACTTTACTGAGATTGGTGGTATGCAGCAGGGATTTTTTATTCGTTCTGAAAATCCCGAGAATCCGGTTATCCTGTTCCTGCACGGTGGACCCGGTAGTCCCGAGTTGCCAATAATAATTCCTTTTGAAAAATCAGAGCGTTTGGAGAAGTACTTTACAATGTGTTATTGGGATCAACGTGGTGCAGGTATGAGTTTCAGCAAATCCATCGACCCTGCAACAATGACAGTTGATCAAATGGTTGAAGATACACAACAAATTACTAAATATCTGCAGCAACGTTTTAATCAGGATAAGTTTGTTTCACTCGGTATGTAATCTGAGTTAAAGTTTAGATATATTTTACCTGAATCGACATTTATAGTACCCTCAATTTTGAAATTAGAATTCTGTCGTTTTATCTCAAAAGAATTAATCAGACAGCAAAACAGGATGAGAAACAGTGTGGTATATGTTTTCATTATTCAACATTTATTTAAATAATAATATTAAGAAATAAAAGGTATATTGTGTTTCATAATATTCATTTTAAAACATTTAGTTGTTTTGTCAAATATAGAGACTTTATTTGGAACAAGTGCTATCAAAAATTTATATTCTCTATCCATTCTTAACTAATTAATCTAACGGTAAAATTAGTAAACACATCACTTATTTTTCATAAGTAAAAGATATAGATGGCAGTATCGGAATCAGTTGGAATGCTTTGTATCCATCTTCTGTCAGGTAGATTGAATATGGGTTTTTATGAGCTGTCATATTCAGTATAGAAAACTGCCACGTTCTAATTCCCTTCTTGGTTTTCTTTTCCATTGTAAAATTCACATCCCAACGGAAATAATTGTTTAAACGTGTATTAGGCTCAAATGGCACATAATATAAATCTTCTGAATCGAAATATGGATAACCGCTCGGATCAGAAGGTAGACCCATATTTGGATATTTTATAGTGGGAACGAAGTAGGGCAATCCGCTTTTAATTTGAATATTTGTTGATAAAGAATTTTTCCTGCGCTCCGTTGAAAGTAAATCATAGTTTATAGATAATGATAAGGCATGTGGCGTGTCATATTTAAACGGGTATGTTTTATTATTAAAAGTTCTAGTAGTCTTACTCAGTGAATATGCAGCCATAAAACTCCAATTAGCTGGTGTATAGTCGATCATTAACTCTACTCCTTTAGCACTTCCGGTACCAAGGTTAAAGCTTTCAATATTTTCTAAGTAGGCATCAATATTTTCAATTAGCACCAGATTTTTAAATTTCTTCGAGAAAGCTTCTAAAGAAACTGATAAATTATGTTCGTAGAACAGTTTTTTATACCCCAAGGATAGTTGGTTTGCTATAGGTAACTTATCTTTAAAGGGAATCCAAAAGTCGAACAGGCTATTATAATTCATTTCGTTAACTGATATAGTTGGCTGAGTTGTTCTGTCATAAGAAAGCATTATCATTTCACCATCTCTGAAGTTATTTTCTATTTTCAAACGTGGTTCAAGCGCAAAATGAAAGTTATGGGTTTTGTAAATCGACGACCTCAAGCCTGCACTTATTTTCCACTTATCGTATAAATAAATAGCTGTCAAATACATAGAGTATGATTGAAGCGACAATTTATTTATATTAAAATAATTTGTCACACCATCTCTTTCCTTTAGAATATAATTTGGTTTAAATAATTGGTAAGCCCCATGTATCCCGGTTTTAAAGGTTAAATGCCGATTTGTAGTGATCTCAAAGTCAGATTTGCCACCAATATTTATTAAATCAGATAACACCCCATTTTTTATATTTCCGGTTATGTTTGGATCTTCCATTTTAAAATGTTGGATATCCATATTACCCAGTGAGGTTATGTAAAATGAGTTGTTCAATAATATATTTTTTCCTACAATAGATTCTGACTGAAGAGAGAAAAGATTATTCTTCCATCCCAATTTATCCTTAAAAGTATATACGAATTCATTTTCTTCTTCCCTATTCTGAACCTTGGAGTGATTATAAAAATAATCTAACCCTGTATAATAAATCATCGAAAGTCTATTTTGACTATTTACCCGTAAGGTAATTTTTGCGTTAACATCATAAAAGTTTATTAAGGGTGCACCTGTTTGCACCTCTCCCTTTATATAAGATATACCATCAAAAACAAGATCTAAGAACGACTTTCTAACAGAGAACAGATACGATAACTTATTCTTGACAATTGGACCGTTAGCTGAGATAGATCCTGCCAGAGGACTAATTGACAGAGACCCTGAATGCTCTGTCATGTTACCGTTTTTTAATCTTATGGAAGCCCCTCCGGAGAGATGGTTTCCATGAATAGCTGGTATTCCTGATTTATAGACTTCAGCTTGTCTGATTATATCGCTATTAAAGATGGAGAACAAACCAAAAGCATGGTTTTGCAAGTATACCGGCACATTATCTATAAGAAATAACGTCTGGTCGTTGGTCCCGCCTCTTATGTTTAATTGTGAGGACCCTTCCATGCCCGATGATATACCCGGCAGAAGTTGCATTGACTTCACAATATCCCTCTCACCAAGAAAGAGTGGAGTCTTTCTGAGTTGTGAAACATCAATAACAAAATTACCGAGCCCCCTATGAATTAGAGACTGTTTCTTATTTGTTACTACCACCTCTTCTAATAAATAAGATGTCGGGACTAGCTCAAATTCAATAAATATGTTGTTACGACCTATTATAGTTGTGTCGATAGGAGTATATCCCAAACAAGTGATTTCAATTCGGTTTGAGCCTTCTTTAAGTAAACCGGAAAAAAAACCTTTATCATTAGATACTACATACACTTCTCCTATTTTGATAACTGCATCCGAGATGACATCTTTCGAAACCAAATTTTTTACATACCCCGAGAAGTAATAGTCCTCTTGCGCATGAAGTAGCGTAAATGAGCAAAGAAAAAGTAAGATGTTCAACGGTTTATTGTGTAATTGGAAAATCATAATAACGTTCTGTGTATCCGGCGAATATTCCATGTCCGTTAACTATATTGCTATAGATCGTTTTTGGCTGATAAAAAAAGGCAGAAAATTCATTTCCCAAATTTCCTGAAAAGAATTGATACGAACTGCGGTTATATTGGTCGTAGTCTATACTCCCACTTAAAACAGAAATACGTATGCATTGAACATCCTTAAGTATTAGTGATCTGTTTAACAATGGTCTGAATACTATTGTATCCACATTGTGTATATTAACCTTATTCACCCGGATAAATCCGTTATAATAGATGTTTCCCAGGTCTGGTGAAATGACATAGCTGACTGTCTCTTTATTGATCTCATCCAGTAAACTACTCTTGGAATATAACTCCTGAAACTGAATCACCGAATCTTTCGTAAAAACCAGAGAAGCGGTGATCCAAACGGGTGATGGGATTTCTGAGAAAAGAGACGTAATAATATACATGCCATTCTCTCGTGTCACATCACTTGTAACCTTGTGAGGAACAGTTGTCGATGCAGCATAAGCCACGGAGTCATAATCCACTTTAACTCTGTACGTCATACCCTCCTTTGGTTTATGGTCTATGATTAGTATAGAGTCACAATCCCCCTCGTAAATAATGTCATTATCTTCATATAAAGTCAAAAACGCACCTTTCAAGCCAGTGTATTCAAATCTGTTTTTGACTGGCAGTATACGGTATAATTCAATCTTTAAATCATTTTTCGGGGATAGATATGAATTTATAATAACTATGCCTTGATACTGGTTATACTTAATATCAGGTTGATAATCATATTCACATGATGTTATCAAAATAGAGATTAATAAGACAAGAATATAAATACAACTTTTCATTTAACAACTCCAAATGGTATAAAGAGAGACAGGCTGATCACACTATGGTGCGCTGAGTCAATAATGCTGTTTTTCAGAAGATTAAAAGTCCCTAATTTATACGACAATCTTATGTCAGCATATTTTGTTTCCACCTCCGTTTGCAAAAGTAGTGGGATGTCGATTATAGGTGAAACTTCGTTATCATCCCATAATGTCATCTTCATATGCCATGTAGGCGCTGCACCCACTCCAACCTTAATATGATCAGTTATACGATACTTTATCACTTCTTCAAGTGCAAGGTAGTGAGTTTTAAAATTATAATTATTCACCGATGGGTCATCACCTACAACTCCATATCCGGAGGTTTTCACTGCTTTTTGCTGGCTATAAATGAGAGATGACCCCAACTCTAATCTATTATTAAATGAGTGGTTATATCCATACCCTACTAAAAAGTTGAAAGAGTATTGCTTATTAAATTTTATGTCGGACATTGAAGCAATTTTTGTTTTGAAATCTCCGTAAGTTGTCCCAACAATTATTCCGTGTGATTGAGCGTTAAGGGCATGACAGGCAAGAGTAAAAAGAAATGCTGATATAATAAATTTGTATTTGTTCATATTAAATAGTGGTTTTTTGTATTAATAATTAACGTGTTAACGTTTTAATTTTCTAATGGAATCAGTAAATGTTATTGTCTACTCCAAAAGTAGGGACTTTATTCCGTTTAAACTAATTACAATTTGTATTCTTTTCATGATTTCTGTAATTTAAATTTGATGTAAAGGTATCCATTATAATAAAGGTATCCAATTGATTAATTAAATGTTTGGGTAGTTATAAAAACCTGAAACTTTATGAATTGCCGATAGATAAGCATCAGTTCGTTCGAAAAGCTGAGTTATTAAATTTGGATTATCTTTATTTCCTTGTGTTATATCAGAATACCCAAATTCTTTTTGCTTAGAAATAAAAGGATAAAGAGTCATTAAATTATTTGACAACATCGATATAACCCCATCAGCTGTATCTGTATCTTTAAATTCGTAATCAAGAATTTTTTGAAAGAACTTTTTGTAAACCACGATAAACTGTGTACACCAAAACCAATCAACCCAGTATCTGTTTTTTGCAACCGGTACTGCATATCCAAATCCGCCAATACCTCCTGAGAGTATGTCAGCACCCTGCTCATGAGCATAAACTATATTCTCAAAAAGATATTCTTGAGAGTAATTTTCAGTAAAATAATGATCATCTTCACAAATCAGAATGACATCGTTCTCTTGTTCAACTGCAAACTCAATAACTTTAACTATACTATTCCACAGTCCTACAGCACCAATTGAATGAGTACATGCATCAACAAAAGTAACTCCAAATTCAGGTTTTCCTTCAAATTCACTTACTATATGCTCTTTGCGTTCAGCTCGCTCCTTCAGGTTTATAATATATGTAGGAATATAATATTCCATGGTGCTTTCTTTTTTCATAAAATTCTTTTTATTACTTTTCAATTTATCATGTTTCGCTTCAATATTTTCCCATCCTCAGTCATTCCCTCAACAACAATCGTCTGCCCTTTATCAGAATCAGAGGTATAAAATTCAAAATAACCTTTGCCTTGGTTGTCTAATTCAACATTTGGGTTCCAGTATATGGTTATACGTTCATCTGGAATTCCACTTTCAACCTTTGCCGGGGTATCATAAGCAGGTGAGTAAAACTCCCTGGTTACCTGATACCCTAACGGAGTGATAAATGAAATATTCTCTGTCTCAACAGGGATATACATTTCATCTATACCTTTCGTAGTAATTAAAATTGCACCTCCCTTTCCTTTAGGTCCAAGTACAAAAGACAATGGTTCATGCATCACCTCAATAGAACTTACATTTTGAGGCATTATACTGTTAAGATGCTGAGATAAAGTTTCCACTCCATCTACAATTATAAGAGGTACAGGCACACTCGTAGAACTGTTGTCAAAATACCTTGAAATATAAACCTGATCACCCCTTATCCCCAAACCGGGAGTCAACATAAACAGTTCAAGCATACTTGACGGACGCAACACATCAATTTCTTTAGCTGTCACTTTCTTTGAGAACTCACTTCTTGCCCAGTGTGTGGATTTACTCTCTGTCTGCTTCTTTCGGGCAGTTACAACAACTTCCTGAAGCTGATAATGACGCATCCCTGCCACAAGATTGCTCCTCTGGTTTATTGATCTAAAAAAATCCTGCTCAGGTTCTGTTAATTCTTTTGATTCATTTAATCTGCCAAAAGGGATAAAGCTGCTCTCAGGTGCCTGCATATCTGCAACTTCTATCTTAACTCCCGCACCTCCCTTGGGGGTATTACCCTGAACAATAAAACGAGTGCTGTCAGGAAATGAGAGATTCCTGAAAACAAATCTGCCGTTAGCATCTGTCAGTGTTTCTGCCGTCTGGGCATGATCCATTGCAAAAAGGGTAACAGGATAATCCTCTGCACCCCTACTCCTTCCAACCCCTCTGTATACGATACCCGCAATTTCCTGATTAACCTCCATGCCATGAGTGGGGAACTCATACTCACGTTTTAGAATCTTTCTTACATCATATCGCCTCCAACCCTGCGTCATCATCAGGATATCCAGATTACGCTGATTCTCAACCCTTGAAGTGAAATAGTCGGCTGGCGACTCGATATACCCCTGAAGGTCTGAGGTTAAAAGCAGAGTAGAAAGAATATTTACCGAATGATCGTATGTTACAATCTCATTATCAGTAACTGAAACGGAGAAACTGCCACTTAGCGGCAGACCAGATGCATCACTTGCAGTTACGGTTACACCCACACGCTCTCTGGGACCAAAACTGCTCTTGTCTGTCATAATCTCGGTTGTTGTTACATCAAGCTCATTAATATTAAATACCAGTCTTTCACTAACCGGATTAAGCTCTTCATCCAAAAGCATTATATGCAATACACCTGAGGGCAGATTATTGCCGGGGAGACCGACAATCGCTCTTTCACTTTCCCACGGCTCGCTATAAATAACCTCGCCTCTGCAATGCAGAAGCAGGTATTGCTTTTCAGGCATGATATAGCCCTCAGGCTTATTTACCGAAATCAGCAGGTTATTATTTCTCCAGTCTGCTCTGAGTGATGGTTTCCCATCTTCTACTGCAGGCAACTGAACTCTTTTCTCCAACCCATCAGAATTGCTGCAAACAGCATAAAGAGGCTCCATGCTGCTGATATTCATGGTAATGATACCCATGCCAAGATGAGTTGAGCGGAATGTATTTAATGTATCACCCGATGCATTTACAATAATACCTGTTATATCCTCACCCAGTCCCTCACTGTTAAGAGCCTTAAAAGCTATCTTATTGGTTGTACCAAATAACAGGTTACCCCCTTCAGGAAAGAAAGATATATTGTAGTCAGACTTATTGTCCTTAATCTCGATAAACTCTTTTTGTATTTGTCCGTTTATAAGATACTCAACCAGTATGCTCTTCTTATGAATCTCTTCAGGTCTAAGGCGAAAGCTTACTGTTTCATCATCACCCATTTTTATACTGTTCCTGTTCTCTTCATTAACGTACAGATAAAACTCTTGGGGAATTAATGTATTGGATGATTCCTTATCAAAGAATCTTAATCTGACGCTTATGTCATCTCTATTCTCTCCTATCAGAAACTCAGGTTCGATGCCATACTTAACAGACATATAATTACCTATGCGGATATTTCTTTTAAAGAAATAGCTCTCACTTAAGTTTGTCATGTATGAAGTATAAAACCTGAGCTGATAATTTCCTGATGGCAGATCTTCATTAAGATGCATATACCCTGCAAACACGTTGTCCTGTTTTTTCACCTTCACACGTTTTGCAACTTCACCAGCAGGATTAATCAGCTCTGCATAAACAAAGTTGCTCTCCGGATCCGGAATATGGTTTTGTGCATTTACTAAATATGCCCTGAACCAGATGGTATCATTTATAAGATAGTCAGATCTGTCGATGTGCGCATATATTTTTTCTTGAGGAAAAATATAGCTCTGTGTGTAGAAGTAACTGCTTATTGAGTCAGCAGAGACAGTTTGTGACAAAGCGCCTGTAGAGATAAGCAGTAAAGCTATACAGATATTTATAAGGTTGATGATTCTCATTGTATAATATATATTTAATTTTTTGTCTAAAACAGTCGAATTATGAAACTTTCTAGTTTTAGGTGCAAATATAAAATCGCACTTTTGAAAGTTTCATAATTCGAAGACTTTAAATTATCAGAAAACATTTCAAACTACTGCACAAGTACAACCTACTAATCGTCCATCAGCATAGGTCAATGGAATACACTCTCGCTGATAAATATATACTGTACCTCCTTCATAAATCTCAATAGGTGAGCAAAACCCCTGACATTGACCCATTCCGTAATCTGCAGTGCAATTTGGATCATCTCCTACATATCCATAATTTAATCCAGCACCACCAACTACTTTTTTCATTTCATTTTCATTTAGAATTTTCCTAAAATCGTTTAGTTTCAATTTTTCTAACTTTTTCATTTTAACAAGATTTAAATACGTGTGTAATTTATAAATTAAACTAAAATTGATGGATACACACTTATCATCAAAATTAGTATTTATCTATATTTAATACTTATAGATCTAAAATTATACTATTCATTTTATCAATCATACTAAAGATTTGATATTTTGCTTCATAATAGTCTCTACTATTTTTAGACAAAAAAGAGCTATTGTCTATAGCAGAGACTATATTATCAGCAAGATCTTGCGTATTTAAACTTACTGAAGCATCTACTTCATTTAATCTAACTTTATATCCATTAACACCATTATCTATCATTTCAGATAATCCGGTTCCTGTTGTTCCAACAATAGGCAATCCAAACATCATCATTTCGATACCGACATAGCTGCACTGTTCCACAAATGAAGGTAGAACTCCAATATCAGAGATTTGGTAAAGCTCTTTAATTATAGCCCTGTTAAGATAACCGGTAAAAAATATTCTTGAACCATATTGAATAAACAAGTTATCTAATACATCACAATAACTTTTTCCAATAATCACTAACTTACTATTTGGAGCAAATTTTAAAACTCTCTCAAATGAAGTTATCAATTCTTTAACTCCTTTATTTATATCAATCCTTCCAACATATAATATGATTTTATCTGAAGAATTATAATAATATTTTTTCCTTAAAAGTCTTTTATATTTTTTCGACAACATCTCATATTCATCTGTCAATCCATTAACTACTAAACGTATAGAAGATGAAGGCACCTTATAGTCCTCAATTAATAATTTAAGTGAGTATTGCGAAAGACAAATAACTTTATCAACCATATTTAGTATCTTAACTTCTTTTTTAAATGACTCAAATATTTTTTTTTCAATGTCATTTTTCAGACTTGAAGGCTCTGAATTTATAATATTCTTAAAATAAGAGGTGTTACCTTTTATTGGGAACATCCAGTTCATAAAATGTACTGTAAAAATTATTTTATTATATGGATACTTTTCTTTAACCCATTCTATAATAGTTGAATGTTCAAAATAATTAAATTGAAAAATAGTATCCGAGTTTATTGTCCACATTGAATCTAATAATGTCAAAGTATTTAAATAGTATTTTTCTTTTCTAGAAGAATCTTGATAAGCGCTTAAGGGAATGTGGTATACTATAGATTCTTCTTCTTCTTCTACTTTTAAATCTGTTTCGTATGAAGAAAACTGAATCATTACTATTTTTAGATTACTATAGGTAGATATTTTTTTTAATTGAGAAATATATCTACCTATCCCATAATTATTTGCACCAAACGATTCATTAAAAATAAAAATACTTCTCATAGTATTACTAGTTTAGTGTTTTTCATTATTTTATTATTTCTGCCTAACCAATTTAACTCTTTGAACTCATCATTTTTATATATTCTTGAATCACTTAGCAAGTTTATCAGATCTTTATCATAATAATTCAGTTTATTTGATTTATAATAAGATAAATAGCTTTGAGCTAAAGTAATAATCTCAGATTCTGACTTTAAATCAATAATTTTTTCAGAACTTAATGATAGTCTTAAAAGATAATCAGCATCAAAAATATTATTATTGATATTATTAGACAATCTAATTAGTACATAATGTAAAATCCCTCCGAGGCCATTTAATATTCCTTTATCTTTTATCCTAACTACATCTCGCTCCATTATTTTTTCATCAATTTCAAGTAAAATTTGATTGATATCTCCACATATAAATTTATAATTATACAAATGCTGTAATCCCCAACCAATACCACAATAACCATCTTCCAAGTCAATTGTCAACATATCATGCATTTCATTATATACATCATCAATTAAATTTTCTGCAATATACTTGTAAGAATCCTCTGTAGAATATCGAGAATAATGAAATAAAAAAATCGCAATACCAATTTTCCCATTACACAAACCTAAATTTCTCCAAAAGCAACCATTTATAGCTAAATGATTCGCAGTTTCTATCAAACAATTATCTATCATTCTTATACTTTTATATTATTTCACTGCTTCTAAAACCATAGTTTCCATCAAATTAAACTCATGTGGAATTATGCTTGAGTGTCTCTCAATATTAACTAATTCACTAATATCACTCATCCCGACTTCTTTTTTTTCAACATTCTTAAACCCTATTACTTCAAGTATATGCTTCAAAGTTTCATAAGTGAATATAATTTGGTGTTCCCAAGCTCTATGAAAATTATTAATCACGTAAACATGATTAATCTCCGAATTACTAAATGGACTATTATGGATATTACTTATATACTTACTAAATGACCACTCAACATAATTTCTGTTTCTTTCATTGTCAGGATCTTGAAATAAATTATGCAAAAATGACATATCAGGCGTTGCAACCCTAATTCTACCACCTATTTTCAACACCCTATAACTCTCACTTAGTAAATTAACAGCTCCATTAAACTCTAAATGCTCAATTAAATGCTCAGAGAAAATAAATTGGAAAGTCTCATTTTTAAAAATAAATTTATCATTTGCATCTAAATAAATAACCTGATCTGTATTAAGTTCAATATCAGAGTTTAACCAATTTGGAAGAACATTAAAGCCACAACCAATCTGCAAATAATATTCAGAATTGTTTGAGAAATACTCTGTAATAGTTTTTTTATCCCTTTCTTTTATCCTACTTATTACAGAATCATAAAGCTTATTATTAAGCTTTGCATTTACAACCAGTGTATGAGCTATCAATTGTATTTTTATATTTTCTATAATATCCACTCCCATGTTTCAATATATTTTTTAAGTTGATGAGTATTCATTCTACATATCTTTATAAACTCATATAAGTTTTTCTTGTCTCTGTCATCATTGCCAAATGTTGAGTTTATCCCCCTTGGATGATATAAGTGAAACAATGGACCAGTAAGTCTTTCAACGGGTCCTTGTAATATTTCTATACGTTTAAACCGCTCTGCATCTTCAGGCCCCCACCCATAAAAATTTTCATTTTCTCCTCCGGCTTTTAGATACTTAAGCTTATTAACAATAAAAATTCCCCCTACAGAAGGACGCCCAATAACCGGAATTAATGCTTCGTCGTTATAATTATTAATATACGAATCAATATTTTTTCTTACACCCTTACTTTCATCCGGATTAAGATAAATTGCCCTCCCGTCGTATGGGACGACCATTGTGTTATTCTTTAACAATCTGATGCCTTTTATCAATTGAGATATTTGTATAAAAACATCTGCGTCCCAAACTGCAACTATTTCTGTATTAGACAAATATAAAAGTTCATTTCTGTATTTAGAATGGTGAAAAATCTGATCACAGTCATTTTTAAAATAATATTTGATCTTATTATTTGTGATTTTTGGAATAAACCTTTGTCTGTCATCAGCTTCCATTACAATTACTTCTGCTTGAGTATTATCTAAAATAAATGAAATTATTGTATCCAAGTTCTCATGTCTTTCCTTACTATCTATTCTCACAGGGATGACAATTGTAAGCTGTGAAGTTATATCCATAGTTTTAATATTTTTAATGAAGGTATTCCCAATAAATCATAATTATCCGTTATATCACAATTCAAATCAATCATCTTTTGCAGACATATAGAAGAAAGCTTTTCAACTTTATAGTTGAATATATTCAGTTTTTGTAAACGGGTAAGAAGAAAGTAGGCATCGTTATATTCCTGTTTATCTGTTATTTTCATTATCAACTCTTCAATCCAATCTATCAGATAAATTATATATTCCTTAAGTTTTAAATCAATCATAGTTTCATCATCAGCCATGCGGCTTTTTAGCCGATTATACAGATAGAAACCAATGCCACAAACGCCTTTGTCGAAACTAAAATCGCTAATGCAGCGAGAATCTATTATGTTCCTTGCTAAAAGATCTATATCCGACAAAATTACATCACTGTTCCCCTCTGCATAACCATTGCTGATAATATAATCAAACCCGCACCCAATTCCCAGTAAACCATTATCAAAATAATATGGGATTTCAATAGAAATCATCTCATGAACAGTACCAATAAATTCTGATGCTATATCTTTATATTTCTCATTGCCGGTAATTTCAGCTATATGTAAAAGATATATCGCAATACCCGTCTTACCATCCCATAACCCGATTTCCGTGGTTTTTTTCCCTTCTTCAATCAAACGGTCTGTATATCCATCTAAAAACCCTAAGTCATTATCCATCATACCCTCTGATTTCTAATCATTTTCTTAACTGGCATAAAGAGCCTCTCAATCAGTCGCAGGTCTTCTGTTATTATTTCCGCTACGCCCTGCATCTGCCTTGTTATTGGCAATGTTCTGTCATAGTTTGTTTTCATCCCTTCCGGGAAACCTACTTCAACAACATATAATCCATCATCAGTAGGCACACTCGATATACTTGCAACATTTCCGATAAGATAGCCAAACTCCTGATCAGGAAAGTTGTTGAGCCTTACATTAACACGCTGCCCTTCACTTACTTTTCCTGCGCCCTGAACGGGAAGCATTGCTTTGCCTCTTGGTATATCCTGTCCCGAAGGTAAAACTGTGAATACTGTTTCTCCTGCCGATACATTCTGGTTACTGCTCCATACTCCCATATGATTAACTAATCCGTTTACCGGGCTTACCATAAGATAGTCATGCTCCCATGATCTTATCTGAGCGTTTAATGCCTCTGTGGCATTGTGGAGCGCAAGCCGAAACCTGCTCTCAACCTCAGAGGCTTGCTGCTGTAAATCAAGCAGAGTCTCTTCTCCCTGCATCTGTTGAAGGTCTGATTGCTTTAATGAAGCATTAAAAGAGATGAAAGACTGCTTGCTCTGTAAAAAACTGCTCTTTGCCAACTCATATTCATTTTCTGAAATTACGTCCCTTGAGAAGAGTACTGAATCTCGTTTGAATATATTATTGGAGGTGTTGTATTGTTCTAGTATTACAGGCATTTGCTCTTTTAACTTGTTAATATACTCTTCTTGCACCAAAAGCTGCTCTTTCTGCGAAGCAATCTTTTTTGGGTAATAATCGAGTTCCGTATGATTAATATAGTCGTTAAGACTATTAAGAAAAGCGGCATATACCGATTGTATTGTACCAAGGCTTACTGAGCGTGAAGGGAACAGGCTCTTTACCTGATCAATATCAAAACCTGACATTTTCCAGAGTTCCATATTCATCAAAAGAGTAAGCATATCATCTGTATCAGCAGGGTTATTAATTACAGCCAATGGCTCACCTTTTCTTACCTCACTGCTGTTAACTACATAGATCTCATCAATCTTTCCCGCAGAGCGGGCAATAACACCGGCAGGGGGCTCTTGCGATGTCACCGTTATTTCAGCCTGAATAACATCAGGATATTTAAAGAACCAACTTCCGATCAATAGCATAGTTACAATCAAAAACAGCAATGTAATTCCGCTTCTCAATATCCATGGAGAGACCTTGTTCATTATCTCTTGTACTTCTTCACAGCGAAGCTCTATTGGTTTATATTTCTTATCCTCTTTTTCCATACTTTCAGACTAATTACCAAGTTCAAGCTGATTCTTTACCAGTTCATAATATTTGCCTCTTAGCCTTGTAAGTTCTTCATGAGTACCCTCCTCAGCCACTTTACCTTCGTCAAGAACAACAATCTTGTCGGCATCTCTTACAGTGCTCAGCCTGTGCGCAACCACTATAACTGTTCGTCCCTTATAAAACTCATGCAGGTGCTTCATTATCTCCTTCTCGTTATTTGCATCAAGTGCATTTGTCGCTTCATCAAGGAATATAAATTCAGGATTCTTATAAACAGCACGTGCAATCAGCATTCGCTGGCGCTGTCCCTGACTTATGCCGTTTCCTTCCATTCCTATCTTAGTATTGTAGCCCATAGGAAGTGAATCAATAAAATCACGTATATTGGCAACGGTAACTGCATGTCTCAGCTTCTCTATGTCCGGGTGATCATCGCCAACGCCAATATTCTGTGCAATAGATTCCGAGAATATAAACCCATCCTGCATCACAGAACCTGTTTTGCTGCGCCATAAATGAGGGTTTATTATATTCAATGGCGTTTCTCCAACCTTTATTGTTCCTTTATTGGGCTCGTAAAATCCCAGAAGCAGTTTTATAAGTGTGGTCTTACCACTGCCACTGGCCCCAACTACGGCAGTAACTTTTTGGTGTGGAACAACAAGGTTGATGTTGTTAAGCACATAATCCCTGTCGGCACCATCATAGCTGAAAGAGAGGTTTTCTAAAGTTATATCTTTTCTTTCGGGTAGTACTGTCAGTTTATTATGAATAGTGTCCTCTTCATCCTCTTTACCATGAACCTCATTCAGACGTTCAAGACTTATCTTTGCATCCTGAAAGGAGCGTGCAAATCCGATAAACTGCTCAACAGGGGCAGAGAGCTGACCAATTATGTATGTTAACGCCATCATCATACCAAGAGTCATTTGCCCCTCGACGACAGCTTTAGCGGCTATAAACGAAACAATTATATTGGTAGTCTGGCTAAAGAATACAGATCCCACTTGCTGTATCTGTTCAAGTGCCATACCCTTAATACTTATCTTGAACAGTTTTACCTGAATGCGCTCCCACTGCCAACGCTTTTGTTTCTCGCAATTATTAAGTTTAATCTCCTGCATTCCGGTGATAAGCTGGATGATATTACTCTGCTCACCTGCAGATTGTGCAAATCGCCTGTGATCAAGCTCACGGCGATATTTCATAAAGAGCAGAATCCATATTACATACAGGGTATTACCAACAAGAAATATCCCAAGTATAATAAGATTGTAATAGGCTAATACAAATGCAAAAATAAAGAAGTTCACGAAAGAGAAAAGAGTACTTATGGAACTTCCTGTAAGAAATGATTCAATACGACCGTGATCGCCTATACGCTGCATAATATCACCGGTCATTTTTGTGTCAAAATACCGTAAAGGTAATTTCATAAGCTTTGCCAAGAAATCAGAGATAAGTGCTATATTTATCCTGGTGTTCATGTGAAGCATTATCCAGCTTCTAATGAATTCAACTGAGAGGCGTGCTACAAATATTACTAATTGTGCAATTAGAATTAAGGTTATAAAACTCAGGTTACCGTCCCGGATACCGATATCCACTAAAGATTGTGTAAGAAATGGAAAGATAAGTTGCAAGATACTTATCACCAGCATTCCAAGAATAAGCTGGACAAGCTGGCTTTTATAAGGAGTCAGGTACCTGAGAAAGTACCTGAGGCTTCTGTTACTATTCTCTTTTTCATCATCACGATCGAGAAACTCTGGACCTGGTTGCAAAAGCAGTACTGCTCCCTTATCCTCATTCTCCTTTTTGGTACTGAGCCAGCACTTTTTAAAATCAGCCTCATTATATTTTACCAGGCCAAGTGCAGGGTCTGCCACATAAATACGATACCCCTTTTTCTTGTCCTTCCTGATATCATAAACCACCGCAAAGTGGTTCTGTTTCCAGTGCACAATACATGGCAGGAGAGCTTCCTTCACCAGCTGATCAAATGAAATCATAACACCGCTAGTCCTAAAGCCTATATATTCTGCTGCATCACTTATGCCCAGCATCGAGACCCCTTCACGTGTAATGAATGATTGCTGCCTTAGTGTTTCAAGACTGTAGAACTTCCCGTAATGCCTCGAAATCATGCGAAGGCAGGTGGGGCCACAATCCATGGCATCGAGTTGTAGATAGGACGTAAAGTTCTTTTGCATATGAGCTTTAATTCTTTATCTCTGTTTGAGAGTTTTCAAAATTATCTTTTGATTTCTTCTTTCAATCAATAAGATTTTTCACTAAAACCTGATAATAACCACCAAAATGTTTATCTACAATCTTTTTTAGGATGAATTTTCCGTATTCCTCCTTTGTAGTTATTGCAAAGTACAAATATGTATTCCCGATTTTTTTATGAGATAAATAAGCTTTAACTTCTAATTTTCTAACAAAAGTCGACAATGTATTATAATGAGACTTAGGGTCAAGATATTTTTTTCTTAATTGATATACAAATAACTCACTTTCTCTCCAAAAATAATTAATAATTGCCTCTTCCTTTTCAGTCAATTTCTGCATAATTTTATCTATATAAAATCTATTTACAATATTTCATTTGGTACTCAGGATGTTGTCAGTATCAATTTGTTAGATTATAAATCATTTATATATTTCTATTTAAGTATAAGTAATCGTTTTACTTGAGGGCTAAGATAATTTATTGTTATATTTACCCAATCCATTAAAATATGATACTACAAACTTTGTATTGTTTTTATAATAAAAGCAGATTGGTTGTAAGTGGACACTATAAAAGAAAATCCTTCTATAATATTTTTTAATTATCGTTTTAAATTATAACTAGGTTTTGAGTTGTTATAAAATTAGTTTTACTCCCGATCTAAATAAATCATATTGTTCCCTATAAGAAATTTTAATCTTTTTGTTATTAATGACCTGATGGGAATTTCATCATTATCAACCCTAACAAATAGTTCGGACATTTTCTCTTCTAATTTGATAAATGTAATTGGCGTTGCTTCTTCATACAATATTGAAATTATATTAATAGAGACAGCATCTAACTCCGCTGTTATATAACCATCATAAAATAATTGAGGTATACATGCAATTGTTTTTTGTTTTTTTTCTTCACGCAAAATTTCATATGGGTTGAAATCATTTACGTCGAAAGCAGTTTCAATAATTTCAATATATGGGTTAAGAAAAAGGATACAGGAAAGATTATTATTCTGAATTTCAATTATAAAAGGATTTGATTGAATCACCATTTTTTCAATACTACATATCTCATCACGGTAGATTCGTGAAAATTTACGGGTCAAAAAATAGTACAGCTTTTTTTCATACTTGTATACTTCGTTGAGTACCTGGTTGTTTTTTTCTTTTACAAACAGTTCAATACTTTTATTGCTATTGGTGTTAACTCCCGGATATAGTTTATCGATCAATGATTTTGTTCTGGAAAAATTGAATCTACTTTTTGACTTGAATTGACCATTATTTTGTCCTCTTGATTTTTCGTGGGGCTTAAAATAAGTATGAAGAGGTTGCTGAAAAAGGGATATTACTTTTTCGAAGTAATCAGGGTATTCATTGAAGAATCTTCTTACCAATTGGTTACAAACAAATTCATTCCTTTTTAATGGTCCTATTAAATGTAAGTATCTCATATTAGGAATGAGTAAAAAATCAGCAAATCCCTCTATACCGTATCCATTATCATTGTACCTCTTATCAAAAAAACACTGAACTTCAGTATTATAGGCTTTCGAGACAGAATAAAACATCAGTTGTTCAAAAATCATATTGAAGTTGCCATTTGATTGGCAAGTATGATTCTGGTCTATAAATTTTAATGCTTCACTGGCATATTTCTGCAACAATTCAATATCTTTCCCTCCCAAAATTCCGGCATTATAAGATTTGGGATACTTTGAAGATAGATTTTTTTTAAAAAAATTCGGTGTGTATCTGATCCTCTTCTTCATTGGACTGAATAAGTCATTATAGTAACTCGTACTCACTTCTAAATTTTGGGCAAGCAAATCTGCGTTCTCCAGATTATCATTGAATCTATCGAAAATAAAAACATCGCCATCTACATGAATGAAAGGTTCAAGCTGTTTTTGATATGTCAGTATTTTGGGGAGTGCCCACATCGATGGATTATATCTTAGATCATCGTATTCTTCATGATATGTAGTATATGGAAGGTTCAAAGCGTTAATTAATATTTTTATTCCCTGGGAATCCGTGTATAACTGTACGTTTGGATAGAATTCCCTTAATTTTAAACAGCTGTATGTCCACGCCATTAAATGATGTTGGGGAGAAAGCCAACCAAAAGAATCTTCTAACAAATTTTTATGACCGGACCAAAGTGTCTGACAAACTTTCATGTTATTTAATTTTTATTATATATATAATTAATTACTCTCTCTGGTTTTTCAATATTTTTTTTTAAATCCCTCCATTAATCTCAGGTCCTTAGAAACGATATTAGCTATACCTTGCATCTGTCGGTTGACAGGAAGTTTCAAGGTCGTAATTGGTCTCCGTTACTCCTGGGAAATCCACTTCTACCACCTAAAGCCATCCTTTCGTGGTAATGTTAGAAATTTTTCTCACCTTGCCTATTAGTAAACTGAATTCGTGGTGGGAAAGTAATTGATAGAGACATTTAAGCGTTTTTCTTCTGCTACTTTCCCTGCACCTTGTACCAGGAGTATTGCATTGCCTTTAGGCTTCTCCTGGCCTGATGGATTAACCGTGAAGATCGCTTCTCCCGTCGTCACATTGAGAATCTGAAGTAATAACCAGAAAATCTGGTCTAGTCCCAGCATCGTTTCGACTACTTTATGCTGTGTCCCTCGAAAAAGCATTTAAACATATCCAAATTAATTCCATATTATTTTATTTTACAATATCTTAAACCTCACCCTCAACAACACTTCCACCGGACGCAGCCTATATTCGGAGTAATGGCTACTGATGTCGCTGTAAGAATAAGTTACGAATCGTCTCGTATTTAAAAAATTAGTCCAGTCGAGCATTAAATCTACACCTTTCATCTTGTATTTCGCTCCTACGTTCCCGAACCAAGATGAACGGGTAGACGATTCGATCCTATTATTGTAGTAGTGGTTAAGCGACAGGGTTAACGACAATCCATTGACAGGTATCAACGTAGCAGCAATATCCTGTGTAAAATAATTTACCGGTTTCATATGGGTCTCCCTGATCATCGTGCGGATGTGGCTATATGATGCGCTATATTTCACGATCATAAAGCGTCCGATATCGGTAGTGATACGAGGGGAAAGGCTATAGTTGTCAGAATTGTACGCTGAAACAACACCTTGATGCAAAGCTACGGATTGGCCTCGATCGTAACCGGCACTGAGTCTTACTTCAGAGCTGATCGCATCAATACTTTTACCTATGGAGTAATCTGCTCCGTAGTGATGGGAGATATGCGGATGGAGAACACCTATACTGCTACTTAGGATACCGTTATACTCCATATCATACAGAATATTCCGCCACGTATTGTTGTAGTACAGGCGCAGTGCAGTGAAGAGGGTCGTGAATGGATTTTTGTAATTAAAATTAACATAGGCAGATGTACGGTTGTTTTTCAATAAGAGCCCGTTACTTCGTTCCATACTGCGATAGTTATTCAGGATATAGCCTCTATAGTCCTCATTTACTGTGCCTATATTATTAGAAAAGGATAGGCTTGAGTATATATTCAATCTTGAAGTAATGGGGTACTGCAGGTTGAGATTTGGTGTCAAAAGTAAATATCCTTTGTTTTGTTTTACCTCTCTCACTTTGTCATCCCTGATAAGGAACAACCAATTCACAGGAAAGTAAAAACCCAGATATAAACCGGATGGGATTCTATAGCTCAGTGACGGAGAGAAGTTGAGTTTCGCTTCGATGCGTTCGATGCTATTCCTCACGCTATCAGCCGTGACAGGCAGATGTGCGGCACCCGAAAGCAAATTAGATCCCATAGCATAATGTGAGAAAGAACCTCCGGTAGAATGCCCAAAACTGAGCCGTTTAATATCTCTGTGTTCCGAAAATGAAGCGGAGGCATTGAAACGATCGAATGAAAGTTCCTGCCGTATAAGTGAGTCTGGATTCTTTAACGCTTCAAACAAGACTGGCGAGACCTCCAGATAATGGTTCTGCGAGGTATATGCAATGTTTGCCTTTATCTGTCGTCTCCGGCTATCGTTCCGGCGCAGGTAATCGAAATCGTTTTCGATATGAAATGATGGTAGTGTCAGAAATTGCGATACCGGTTCACTTCCATCTATAGCACCGTTATGTGCATTCCATGAGGAACTTATATTAAGTGTATTATCAAGGAAATAATCATCGGTATTGCCTTTGAGGTTGATCGATCCCTCTAGTTCCCGTTTCAGTAGTCGGGCATCCATCTTCTCCTCAATACGCAACGTATCGTATAGGGTCAGGAAAAGATCCTGCCTTGAGAAACTATTGCTTTTCTGCTTGTCGTGGAGAAAATTGACGTTGGTTGTCAGCGTCAGCTCTTTCTTGAGTGACCTCAGATCATTCATCGATACCATATGAGCATCGTTGAAAAGATATCGCTGTTCAATGATGGAAGGAGGGGCAGGGGCAATCACCGATAAGAGGTTGGAGGCCCTGTTTCTGTAATGATCGTAATAGGAAGTCAGTTCTTTGCTGATATCTCTTCCGGTATTGTCACCCTTATACACCAACATATTCTGTTGTGATCGGGTGAAGCGCATACCCACGGCCTCATTACTGAGCAAGATTAGAGGAAGCCCAGCCCCCAGTTGTGCCGTGGCAAAGAAAGCGCCCATGGCCGACTGTTTCAATTTCAGATTGATGGCAGCATTCTCTGGTATCTCCATCCCTTTTAGCGCCTTGATGGGCTGGTGATTTTCTAGTATCTGCACCGATGCCACTTTTGAAGCATCTACGTTTTGGGTAGCCAGGCCGTACTTGCCCTGTAGCAGGTCGAGCCCCTCAATATAGAATTTGCTGACCTCCTTGTTCTGATAGAGTATCTGTCCCGAAGAGAGTACCTGTACGCCAGGTAGTTTTTCCAGCACGTCACCGATGCTGCGGTCAGTCTCATTTAAGAAACTGGCCACGTCGTAATGAATGGTATCGCCAAACTGGCGGATCTTGGGTGCTTTTATGATAACCTCCCTTAACTCGGTCGTTTTTTCTTTAACGTAGAAATCGATCGAACCGATATCGCTCTTTATGTTTTTTGATTGATCTTCGATGGTCATTGCTGATACCGTCACCGTTAGCGAATCAGGTAGTTGGTTATGTTTGAAGGTGAATTTTCCCTCATCGTTTGTAATACCATAAGTCAGGATGGATGACGAGCCAATAGGGTGCAGGGTAACGATTGCGTTGAATACAGGTTTACCGCTGTCTTGAAAAAAGACACGGCCGTCAATCTCTTTTTGGGCAAATAATAAACAGGGAAATGACAATAATAAGAATGTAATAAATCGTAAATTGAAATTCATAAAGATGATATATTTAAACGCTATTTTGAATTTACCTACCATTATTGTTCTATTCTCCTAACTCTAATTGAGGATATTTGTATGGATTTTTATGCGGTATATAGACAAATGTTTGCTTGTTGTAATATCCTATATTTATATTTCTGTTCAGTTTTTCAAGCAAATTGTAATAATCTGTAAAGTTTTGACAATCTTCATATTTTCTATTTACAGGAGGGGTAATCTCTGCACCTTCAACTTGCTCTAAACCTATGGCTTCAAATTTCAGTATTTCATCATCTGTTCCTGCTTCAAGAATTAATCCGGGAAGTCCGAACAGTTTCCATGGACCATCATTAATGGGAATATCCAATGTAAAATATGCTGTATAATTTCTACCTCTGAATGTAGTTGTCGCTTTTTTCGCTGTGTAACCTAAAAGTTGTATCTCATCATCGCACATAGTCCATTGAGGTACAACTGTTTCTGACAATTTTAAAAATGTTTCCCCTTTTTTATTCGTTGTCACTACTTTACTCGAAGAACGGGTTTTAAAAATCACTGCCGTTTCTCCTTTTGATTCTTCGTCGGTTATCTTATAGTTGTCCGAATTAGCTAATATGCTCTGAATAAATTCTGGTGTTGGTTCAACAATAAACATAGTACTTTCCGACTTTATTTTCGAAGCGATTGAGTCTCTCCTGCTCTGAAGCCAATCATAGTATATTGATTGGTCCTGACTGATATCTAACGCCATAGTATCAATAATGACTACGGGTTGTTTCTCCTTTGTGGCTTGCAACGTTGACTTGTAGATAACCCTGAAAAGAGTTTTATCCAATTGAGAATTATCAGAGGGTTTATTTGTAGTTGCCATAGTAAAAAAAGGCAATAGTATAATGAGCGTAATAAGTGATGTTTGAATAAAGAGTCTTGCTTTCATTGCTTTTTCTAATTTTGTTTTAATTTAGGGTCGATTCCATTTTATTCTGAACTAACAATTTGGAAACAAATATAATTAAGTTTTTATTTGTTTAGTTAAAAAAGAATGCTTAAGTCCAAATAAGATTTCAAATAATTTATTAGTTTAAATTTTTATTATTTAGTATTTTAATAGTATTTGTCAAAAGTGTCAAGTATAATTTAATGTACTATTCATCCATTATATAAAAAAGATTTATAGAACTATCAGGATTCTACCTGAGTTTCTATGGATATTGGTCCTATCTGGTTAAAAGAGAATTTAAGGATAATAAAAAACAATCCTTAAATTCTCTCTAATCCGATCTAAACTTTTGCAAAAAAACTATATACAAACATTAAGATCCACAGCACTTCACTACGTCATCATACTTACAGCACCCTGCGTTGCCATTACTGCATCTTATCCAATAAGGTTTATCGTCAGGACATAACGATCCACTCCCCCCGCTACCTCCATAGATAGCCATCATCTCTCTGTTTTCAAGAACTACCGCATTTTGCAGTTTGAGTTTACTTAATGTCTTCATAAAATATAAATTTAGTTTTGCAGCAAACTTAAATTATCAAACTTCTCACTAATGCTGCCTCGCTCAAAGTTGATTTTATTGCATAATTAAATTTCCGTATTTGAAAAATACCGCATATCTTCAATTTTAAAATTATCCGGCAGATTGTAGCCATTTACCAAAATCGTCGGTGTAGCTCTCAACCCGGATTTTTCTTTCCATTGTTTATGTAAATCAAATTCACTTAGCACCTCCTGCATATCAGTGTTTACTGGATGTTCCGCAAAGAACGTCTCTTTATTGTACTTGCCTTTTTCAAACCATCGGTCATAAATATCTTTGGCAACTCCGTTTTTTTGAAGATATGTGCCTATCAGATACTTATTGGATATCTCCAGTTCTTCGTTAAAAGAAGAGAAAATATACTGTACGCAAATATGCTTGTTATATCTCAACAATTCATTAATGCGTAGATGCATTTTGGAACAAGGGTTGCAATGTGGATTAGAAAATACCGTGAACAATAAATTTGAATCAGGATTTCCTAAAAGTATCCTAGAGGTAGATTTTGATACTTCATATCTTGGTTGCTTTTCTAAAAGTGTATTAAAAACATCCTTATCCGACTTTATACTGTTAATTTCATACTGGATATTCTCAAGCTTTGAACTTCGTGAAATCACCGGGATAAGCATGCTGATGGTTAAAATAACAACTGTATATATACCACCAGTTATCACTATCCCCCAGAAAGTTATAGAATAAAAATTAATAAGACCAAATACCAAACCAGAAATGAATATTCCCCATAGCAATAACAATACAATTAAGCACATGGGGCACCATTGTTTTGCCTTGAACTTCTGATACCAGATACTCCAGAAGGTATAGGGTAAGCAAAAGATATTTATAAAAAGCATGCAAGGAATTAATGACGGTAATAGTGAAAGAATAATTACGTTTGATATAAAATAGCCCAGACCAATCTCACTCCATCCTATAACGCCCATAAATTTGGCAGAATCAGAATCTAATATGTTGTTACAATCATTATATTTAAATAGCGAGCATATTTTATCTGCATAATCACTTTGTATATGTAGCTGTTTTAAAACCAATAAATAGCCTATATATACACCTGCAAAATTTATCAGAAGCAATAGTACTACCCCCATCTGTGCAAAACTTCTATAAGAGATAAAAGCAAAGGCAAATAAAAAAAGCAGAATAAACAGGATCGCGATTTTTCGTAAATTCTGAAATAATTCCTCTCTAAAATGAATTTCATAATCCGGTTCTTTCGAAGTTTTATCTGTTTCTGCAATCAGGGTGTTTCCTGTCCACATTTCAAAAAACTTGCCCAGTGTGATTTTTATTTTTCTATTCCTTTCAATAAAAAGGATATTATCGTTTGAAATTTTTTCAACAACAGCAAAATCATTTCCGGTATGAACAATAAAAGGAGGGTCTAACGATCTGATATCATTCTTATCTGAAATTTTCACACCAACATTCTCAATACCGTAATCTGTAAGCATGGATGATAATCCGAACAAATTAAATTTATGTGGGTGTTCTGTAAAATACTGCCTTGAAAATGAATAGGTGTATTTCACTCCAGCTAATTTAAGAAATGTAGTTAAAATATTATCTCTCATGGTTAGAACTCATTAATAAATATATGTAAAAAGTTATATTTAAATTTTATCTTTTCGCAAAGATTGAGATTTTTTTTGAATGCGTTTCTAATAAAAGTCTAACAAATAACTAACAAATCTAACGATAATAGTAAAACAAGATAATTCATCAAAAAAGGATTCCCAAATAATATTCAAATTAATGGAAGTATACAATAACAAAGTTTATCAGCAAAGAAATTTATAGCCAATATTCTTCAATGTTTGAAGGGATACATTTTGATCATTTTCAAATATTTTTCTCAATTTGGATATCACATTATTCATTGAAGCTTCTGTCAGCTCATATTTTTTACACCAGACTTTTTCCGAAAGCTGCTCATAAGTAACCACTTCCTCTTTGTAGTCATACAACATATTTAAAACACCATATTCTAAAGGAGTCAATTGTTTTGTTAAACTAATAGAATTGCTTAGACTCTGTGTTGTTTTATTTAATGTAAAACTCCCTATTCTTACAATAGATGATTTTTTGTTAGTTATTGAAAATCTATCAATATAAGCTTTTAATTCTTTTATTTCAAAAGGCTTACGTAAATATCCCACGCCTCCTGTACTTATACCCTTTGTAACACTTTCTATATCTGTATGTGAAGAAATAAATAATATCGGAAGTTGTGGATATTCTATCAGTAATTTAGAGGCTGCTATAATTCCATCTTCTTCCCCGATTTCCACATCCAAAATTACAATTGAAGGATTAAATGCTTTAACAATTCCTTCAATACCGATAAGTGTTGTTTGATAATGTATTTTGTATCGGTCAGTCTTTAAAGCTGTACAAACTACTTCCCCCATATCAACATCATCTTCAACAAGGATAATTTTTGTTATGATATTATCTTCCATAATGATTAATTTTAATATGACTTTAAAGTTATTGAGGTAGTACAATTGTAAAAGTGCTTCCTTTTCCGAAAACACTTTCAAGAAGTATTTTACCTGAATGAGCCTGTACAATCCTTTGCGAAAAAAATAACCCGATACCGTGATTATTTAGGGATGAGTCTTTGTGAGAACGGTAAAACTCATTGAATATTTTCTTTTGTTCATTTGCAAGTATTCCTTTCCCGTTATCAGCAATAGATAATGTCATTTGATTATTTTTAAAATTAATAGATATGTTTAACAGGACATCATTTTTTGCATATTTGATTGCATTGTCCAACAGATTACGTAAGCATGCTTCAAAATATATAGGATCAACTCTAATAAGTACATCATTGTCTGGTTGCATAACATGACTGATGTTTTTTGCACGGTAAACAACCTTCAGTTCTTTTAGTATATCCAGACAGTTTTGTGTTACATTAAATGTTTCCGGTTGGATATGTAATTTGTTTTTCTCATTTCTTAATGTAGATAAAAGAATTTCTATTTTTTTAGAAAGATGTTTTACTCGAATTTTAGCAATATTATATTTCTTTTTGTTGGGTTCATATGTTTCATTATCCTCAAATGAGTCAAGCATAGTGAATACATATGCAAGTGGTGATTTTAAATCATGCACAATACCTCTGACAACGGTTTTATGTATATCTATTTCAACCGACTTCCTTTTCAATTGTACCAGTTGATTAAGTAGAAGTATTGAAATCAAAATAACATCTATAGCTGAAAGTGCTGAAACAGATCGCAAACGTTGAATATATATAGTAGGCTTGAATACTACTTGGGCGGTATATCTAAAAGTGCCAGTTTCACCTAACGGTATACTTACATTAACACTTTTATTGCTGGCATCCAGTATCATAGAATCTTTTTCGTCTATAAAAAGCTTACTCAATAGTGAATCATTTTTTTGTATGGACATTGTATAAGCTGCGATTTCGGCATAATGTGGAAATTCTCTTTGAAAAAGTGAGTCGATTGGTTCAAGTGAAATTTGGTTTTCCAACAAAAGGTCTTCTGCAAAAACTCCTACTAAGAAATTACCAAGATTTTTATCGGATGAATATTCTTTGGTGTCAAACGATCCTTTAATTATAGCTCCGGGTGGCAGCTTGGAAGCATCAAGAGGAATAAGTTCAAAATCTTGTTTATTAGCACTTCCTTTCTTACTTAACTCTTTAGATAGAGAAAAAGTTACAATATTCTGTAAAGTTTCCTCCAGTTCCATTTTAAAGCGTTGTTTGTCGCGCTCCATTAATTGTTTTACCCATACTACTTGTGATATTATCAGCATGAAAATGGCAGCTACAGAAACGAAAGTCAAAATGTTATTTTTCATAATTTAAGATTACCAATATGAGCAAATATAAGTAAAAAGAAATAAAATAAAAACTGGAACGCAATATGATGACAAAATCCTTGTGTTAAATAAGACTAAATAATCTAGGCGGTTAGATTACTTAGAGATTTGTTAGATGCCTGTTAGACATACTTTTTAAAAAAACAATCATCTTTGATACTTTATAAACATTTAATAATTAATCAGCATGAAAAAAAAATCATTTATTATCTACAACAATTTTGCAAACGATTATCTAAATTCTGAATCTTTAGCAGCCATAAAAGGAGGAAGAGAAAGCACTGATGAAGGTTATGAAATTGTCATTATTGATGGCGTGCCTTATTTAGTAAGAAGAAACAGTGAAGGTCAAATTATCGAACAAAAACCTATATAATTGCTTGTTCGAAAAACTTTACTATTTTAATGGATCTTTGTTTTCTCTCAATAATGTTTGGCACTATATTGCTTCAGACAATTTGAATGAGACTTCAACAGATTTTAGTATACCGATATATATAATCCACGGAAAATATGATTATCAGGTATCCCACACATTGTCCAAAGAATATTTCGACAAAATTGACGCCCCTGAAAAAGCTTTTTATACATTCGAGAATTCGGCTCATTCTCCAAACATGGAGGAACCTGAAAAATTTGTTGGAATTGTTAGGGAGATAGCAAGTGAAAACTGATCCCATCCTCAGTCATTCCCTCAACAACAATCGTCTGCCTGTCACTTTCTTTGAGAACTCACTTCTTGCCCAGTATGTAGATTTACATTATGTTAAATAATCAACTGCTAATGAGAATACTTTGTTAAAAGCCGAATTTACTACCGTCTTATCTTTACTGTTTAATGGAAATGGATTTTCATGCGAATATGGAAACTCAAAATCGAGAAGTTGTATGTTTTTTTCACTGTTTTTTATCCCCATAGCTTCTTGTATGCCTTTAAATGGAATTACAATATCTTTTGCAAGTGCAATCCCCTTAATTCTTTTACCTAACGATGAAAAGAAGGACTCTCTTTCAAGTTGGAATCTCTCCGGTGAGATCATACTGAAAAATGCTTTAAAAGCATTGTCATGTTTCCAGCCAACTCCTGTTTCGTTATTAGTTGTGTCATTTCCAAACTGGTGTAAATAGTAATCCTGAATTATATCAAATGCAGGCTTATCCATAATACTCCTTGATGCTCCTTGCATGGAGTTGAAGATACTGCCTCCACAAAACATGAAGAGCCTGGTTTTTGAATAAAGGTCTTTTTGATTTGCCATTAACGCAACTTGAGAAAGGAATGCACCTATTGAATATGAAAATATATCAATCTTTGTTCCCTCTTTGAAAAGTGGATGCTTGCCTTCCATAATTTCTTCGAAAAGGGTTGAAAGATCAGCCCATGTCTGCCTTCCTGAAAAATAGAACCGCTCAGGCTTTTGACTCAGACGATTGCTTAAAGCTACGTTTGCAAAACTAATTGAACGATCGTTGTTATACTTTTCCCTTCTGAAATTAAGCAGATCCATCATTGTTCTTGGATTTGACCACGATAATGGTGCACGGTTTATATGAAAGGAAATAGGAAAAAGTATTACCGGCTTACCGCTGTTGTTGCATAGATACTCTGCCCAGGTCAGGTATTTACTCCAGCTTCTTTCGTTAAGTCCGTGCAATAGAAGGATAGCTTCATCATTGCTATACCTGTTTCTGCCGGATGGAGTAAAAACTGGGTACTCAAAACAGATATTCTCATTAATCGAGTCATCATTTGTAAGGGATTCATTTGTAATTTTTGCAGTTTCACTATTGAATTCGAAAAACTTTATATCGATGTTTGTCTCGTTAAGATGAATATCTTTCCCCTGTTTAAAAATGCCTGTTAATTCATCGTACCTTGTGTAATAATCCATAATAAATGCATAAGTTAATTCGTTGAAATATTTAAAGAAACAGACTTTAAAACGGGATTACAAACGGAAGGGAAAACTGCTAGTGAAATGTGACAAAATCGGCTATATGTGGTGAAAAGTGCTATAGAGGGGTGAATTTATTTTGGTTTATCATTAATTAAAATCTATTTTTGTAATGGTTTCTTATTATTTCATATACATAAGCATAACAAACTAACAAGCTTGTCAAACAAATAATGATGGGTGATAAAATCCCTGAATATCTGCACAATAAGAGCAACAACGTAAAAATGATACTCTTCACTGCGTTGTTTGCTTTACTTTTTATTAATCTTTTTCAACCATTTGGTTCAAGAGATTGGTATCCTGATTTATCTGACATAAAGTATTTTGCTTATTCAAGCCTGATAATTCTTACAGGTATGCTGGTGGTTGTAATTAGCAGGACTATATTAATAAGCTATTCAAAAAAGCATGATATTCTTAAGTGGCATTACGCAATTTGCATTTTCTGTGAGATTATTGCAATGTCAATTTTCTATACTCTTTTCTCAGTATTATTGCCAAAGGATGGGTTAAGCAGAGAAATTAGTGAAATATTCAAACAAAGTCTGTTTAATACCGCGCTGGTACTCCTATTACCTTACACAATATCATGGCTATATCTTTCATGGAAAGAGAAAAGCTCTATACTAGCAGATATTGAACAGGGAAAATCAAATAATAAACAGCCGAAATCGTTGATTGCATTCCACGATGAGAAGGGTGATCTGAAGATATCTGTGATGCTCGAGAACCTGCTATATGTAGAGTCGGCCGACAACTATGCTACAATTTACTATATAAATAAATCCAACAGGTCACACTACATGATTCGTAATTCACTCAAATGGATTGAGGAAAATCTAACCGAAGATACTCCTTTGATAAGATGTCATCGCTCTTATATAGTAAATCTGGATAGAGTGAAAATATTGAAAAAAGAAAAAAGTGGAATAGTGTTGGAGTTGGATGCTGAAGCAACACCCAATATTCCGGTTTCGAAGACTTATTATGACTCCTTTATGAATAAATTCTCTCGTTATTCAGTTTAAACTCGTGTTAAGCAACAAGAAGTCTAAGATATCATTCTTCACAATTTCCGGATGTTCATGACCAGTATTCTTGTAGGTCTTAAATAGTGCATTTACATTACTTTCGTTATATATATCAATGCACTTCTCCCATCTGGTTGGCATCATCTGTTCGCCTAAAAGTCTAAAAATCTGATCTCTTTCTTCCAGGTCAAATGCATCATCATAAGGAACAGCATCATTATCGTCTAGTTCACCCATAAAATAAAACTGAGGAGTATTTAAAAATTGTTCTCTATGAAAATCCCTACCTGTTATCTGTATTAAATCTCCCGTTCCGATGGGATATCTCAATGGTTCATTTTCCAAGCTTTCCATGGGTAGCATTAATAAACCATTTATGCCTCCTGCAACTACTGCTTTTACTTTTTCCGGATGTATCAGGGTAAATCTGTTAACGAATGTTCCTGAAGCTGAGAAACCGGCAAGTATATATCTGTTTTCAATTTTAATATTTCTCTCCTTCAATTTCCTTTCAGCATCCAAACACATATTTATAAGTTGATTATCCAATCGTTCAAGCGAATTACCCTTTTGTATCATCACATCACGGTCCAAAGCGTGAGTGTATGTTTTCCAATCAGATTCAGTACGTGGAAATACAGGAACGATAAGTGGATATGTCAATTTTCTTGCAATCCAATTTCCAAGGTAATAATCAATAGTCGCTATCCTTTTAGCTTTTTCCTGATGTTTATGCAAGTTGTCATCTGCAAAACCTGAATTATTTGGCTCAAAAATCAGATAGTTAGTATTATGTTCTGAAACACCATTTGGAATGAATAAAAAGTATGGATAGTTGAATCGGTCATTTAAGCCTGGTTCAACAAATATCAATTCTCCATCTATTGACTTACTGCATCCGACCAGCAATAGAAGTAGTGATATAATAAGAATGTTTTTCACTGTTTTAAAATTAATATAATGAAATCATATTTCCTGTATCATTTGGTACAGAATAGTGACAGATAATTGAGCCTTAGTCTTCATGCCATAAATATATATAAAAAACCGCTTTCGACAAACTCTACAAAAAGAGTAAGCCGAAAGCGGAACAAAAAATTTAGCTAATTATCACTCATCCATAAGGATGTGCATAATGTCAACAGCTGATTTTGTTACACGTGAACCTGGACCAAATATAGCCGCTACACCTGCCTTATACAGGAAATCATAATCCTGAGCAGGAATAACTCCACCTACAATCACAACTATATCGGGCCTGCCAAGTCTCTTGAGTTCATCAATAACAAGTGGAACCAGTGTTTTGTGACCTGCTGCAAGTGAAGAAACACCAAGAACATGTACGTCGTTTTCAACTGCTTGACGGGCTGCCTCTTCAGGTGTCTGGAATAATGGTCCCATATCTACGTCGAAACCACAATCAGCATAACCTGTTGCTACAACCTTAGCGCCACGATCATGTCCGTCCTGTCCCATTTTAGCCACCATAATTCTTGGTCTGCGTCCTTCCTGTGCGGCAAATTTATCTGTGAGTGCACGCGCTTCATCTAGCGTTGCATCTCCTTTTGATTCTGATGAATACACTCCTGAAATTGTTCTGATTACTGCATTATAACGTCCAACTACTTTTTCACAAGCATCTGATATTTCACCTAATGTAGCTCGAACTCTGGCTGCCTCAACAGAAAGTTCAAGAAGGTTACCTTCTTTGGTTTCAACACATTTTGTGATTGCATCAAGTGCTTTCTTAACAGCTTCGTTATCACGTTCTGCCTTTAATTTATTAAGTCTTTCAATCTGCTGTTTTCTTACTTCAGTATTATCAATATCAAGAATATCGATTGGATCTTCATGTTCAAGACGATATTTATTAACACCGATGATAGCCTGAACTCCTGAGTCGATTCTAGCCTGTGTGCGTGCAGCAGCCTCTTCAATACGCATCTTTGGAAGACCGGTCTCAATAGCCTTGGCCATCCCACCAAGTTTTTCTATCTCCTGGATAAGATTCCATGCTTTATCTACAAGTTCCTGAGTGAGAGATTCAACATAATATGAACCTGCCCATGGGTCTACCTGCTTAGTGATATAGGTTTCTTCCTGAAGATAAATCTGTGTATTTCTTGCAATACGTGCAGAGAAATCGGTCGGCAGTGCAATTGCCTCATCAAGTGCATTTGTGTGAAGTGACTGAGTGTGACCCAGTGCTGCAGCCATTGCTTCGATGGCGGTGCGACCAACATTATTAAACGGATCCTGCTCTGTTAGTGACCAGCCTGAAGTTTGCGAGTGAGTACGCAATGCCATTGATTTAGGATTTTCAGCACCTAAACTTTTCAGGATCTTTGCCCACAGCAAACGCGCAGCTCTCATTTTTGCAATCTCCATGAAGTGGTTCATTCCGATACCCCAAAAGAATGAGAGTCGCGGTGCAAACTTATCCACCGGTATACCTGCATTCATACCTGCACGCAGATATTCTATACCGTCAGCAAGTGTATATGCAAGCTCGATATCGGCTGTGGCACCAGCTTCCTGCATATGATATCCGGAAATGGAGATAGAGTTGAACTTAGGCATCTTCTGTGATGTAAATTCAAAAATATCTGCAATAATCTTCATCGAGAATTCAGGTGGATAGATATAGGTGTTACGAACCATAAACTCCTTGAGAATATCGTTTTGAATAGTACCTGCCATCTCATCAAGATTGGCACCCTGCTCCTGAGCTGCAACAATATAGAATGCAAGAATAGGAAGAACTGCACCATTCATTGTCATTGATACAGACATCTTGTTCAATGGTATTCCATCGAAAAGTATCTTCATATCTTCAACAGAAGAGATTGAAACACCTGCTTTACCAACATCACCTACTACCCTCTCGTTGTCGGCATCATAGCCACGATGGGTTGGAAGGTCGAATGCAACAGAAAGACCTTTTTGTCCTGATGCAAGATTACGGCGGTAGAATGCGTTTGACTCTTCTGCAGTGGAGAATCCTGCATACTGACGGATAGTCCAGGGTCGCATAACATACATCGTTGAATATGGTCCACGAAGAAAGGGAGGAATTCCGGCTGCATATTCAAGATGCTCCATTCCCTCAAGGTCTTCTTTGGTATATACCGGTTTTACAGGTATCTGTTCAGGTGTATGCCAATCGGCTTTTATCTCATTTTTTTCAGCCCATTCGTCAACATCTGACTTATAAAATCCGGCCGAGTTTATGTCAATTTCCTTAAAATTAGGTTTCATATTTTTTTAGACTACTGTTTTAATTTTATTTCTTCTATTAAAATGGAATTAAACTACTGGTTAAATAAATGGTGCTATAAAGTTTGCTGCTGAGTAAAAAACAACAAATAAAATAAGCAATTTAGCTGTCTGTCTGTCCAATTGCTGGATATGAGAATTATCATTGTGCTGAGCCATTTTCATCTTCTTTATATTTCTGTTTGCAAGCGGGAAGCTTAACAGAGTAAGAAAAGTAATTGGATGAAGTAGTTCAACTGATACCAGAATCGCTATCAGCAAGTAGGCTGCAAACAGTAGAGTCTGATAGGTAACTTGAGCGCCTTCCAGACCTAATCTCACTGCCTCTGTTTTTATATTTGCATCTTTGTCTTTTTTTATATCACGTGTGTTATTAGCATATACAACAGCAACTATAAGTAAGCCTACCGGTATACTAACTATTAGCATTCTCAAGATAATTTCACTCGTCATGACAAATGAAACTCCTAGTGGTATCAATAAACCATATGCTACATATACCAGCAATTCACCTATAAAATATTTGGAATCTTTTTTTCCATTTATAAGATTTACAAAAATCTGAAGGATGATAGCTACAAAAAGAGCGATTAATCCCAATAACCAGTTAAATTCTGCAACTGCTCCTATTTTATAGAGATAAAAAACATATGATATTGCTATAAGTGCTGAACTACCTGATGCGGTTAATGTCCAGGATTGTGTTGCAATAATCAAGTTCTTTAATTTACCTTTACTATCCATAGCTTTAAATTTCCGCAGTTTGCAGATCTGTTAGTTCCTATTTACAACAACCTATCATTAAACATCTTAAGTGTCTCGAGAACATTACTCTTAACATTAATAAAATGCTCTACTCCCTGAGCTTTAAGCTCATCCATACAAGCAGGTGCCCCTGCTACTACTAATAGTTCATTGCTATCTTTAAGCATTTCATATGTTTCAGGAGCATATTGTGGGTACTCATCATCACTTGAACAGAGCACGATTACATCTGCACCTTTTTCTTTTGCTGCTTTAACTCCCTCTTCAACTGTTTTGAATCCAAGGTTGTCTATAATCTCATAGCCTGCACTTGCAAAGAAGTTGCTTGAGAACTGTGAACGAGCCAGACGCATTGCCAGATTACCAATTGTAAGCATAAACACCTTTGGGCGTTTACCACTCTTCTCGGTAGCTAGTCTAAGCTCATTAAACTGATCAGCAAGCCTATTCTTGTTCAGACTTTTAAGTGGAGTTGATCCTTGTGTGTTACCACATCCGCAACCACTACCTGTTGCGCTTTCATCAATCTTATCACTCATAATTTCGTTAAAGTTAGGATACTGGTTGGTGCCAAGAAGTATCTCCCTGCGATTTGCAAGAGCATTGAAGCGCTCTTCAGCTGTCTTATTAATAGCATCCTGAACTAAACCAGATTTAAGTGAGTTATAGAAACCAGCCTCTTCTGTATCAATAAAAAGCTTCCAGGCCTGTTCTGCAAGCGATCTGGTTAGTGTTTCAATATAGTATGATCCTGAAGATGGATCAGTTACTTTATCAAAATGTGCTTCCTCTTTCAATAGTAGTTGTTGGTTTACAGCAATTCGTTCTGCAAATTCTGTTGGAGCTTCAAAAGCTTCATCGAATGGACGTACAGTAAGTGAATCAACTGAACCTAAAGTAGCAGACATAGCTTCGGTTTGTGAACGTAGCATGTTAACATATGGGTCATAAAGCGACTGGTTGAAGGCTGAAGTTATTGCATGAACATTCATCTTGGCTGCACAACGGCAAGTGCCATCATCTGCCTTGTTATCACAATCGTGAGGACATGGTGGTTTATATGCATTTACTACCTCAGCCCAAAGCCAGCGAGCAGCACGGAATTTGGCAATCTCCATGAAATAATTAGATCCTACACCAAACTTGAATTTAATCTTTTTAGCTGCTGTTGATGGTTCAATGCCATTTTCGATTAGTTTGGATAAAACCTGATTTCCATAAGATAAACTAAAACCAAGCTCCTGATAACTGTATGCTCCAGCATCATTCAACATATTACCAGTTACAATAATTGAACGGAAACGTGGTAGTGGGGAAGTAATTTTTACTATTTCCACTGCTTTTTCTACCCACTCTGGCTCATCTATTCCCTTTTTCAGTATTTTTCTGAACGGATCAAACTCAACAGAACCAAAGCATTTCATAACATCAAGGTTTTGACCTTTAATGTAATCAACCACCAATTTTGCAAGATCGATAGTTTTAGAAATACAGGTACTGAAGTTTAATTCTACTTTATCGGGAGCAATTCCATTAAGCAATATTGCGAGGTTTTCAGATGATAACTGATGTTTTGGCAGTTTAAAGCCAAATGAATTAACACCTTTTTCTAGCAAAACAAGTGCTTTTTTGTTTGCATCTGCAAAATCAACAACCTTTATCTCCTGACGGACATACCAGTTATTGTCTTTCTTTGTACCTCTAACATAGGGGAATTGACCAGGCAGATTTTCAAGTGCCTTAAATCCATCTATATCATCGGCACGATAGAATGGTTTCACATTAAAACCCTCTTTAGTTCTCCATACCAGTTTCTTTTGGAAATCGGCACCTTTTAGGTCATTGGTGACAACTTCTATCCACTCATCAGTGGAAACAGGAGGAAAATCTGTAAAAAGCTTCTCTCTCTGATTACTCATATTTACTTTATTTATTATTTTGAAGTTTTTAGTACTTTAATTCAAAGATTATGTTACTGACCAATTATTAGCTAATCAGCCATGAGATTTGTTTCAATTACATATTGATTATAACACGGTTAGAATGTTTTTTTAAGAGCATCAAAAATACAACATTTTGCTCTCATTTAAAACTATTTAGATTAAAAAATATCATTCTACTGACTTGAGATCAACAAGTAGTTCTGTAATTTTCTTTACTACTACTTCTACATATCTCCTGCCCTTTTCGGCTGTCGATTTCTTCGGATTGCCAATTCCTGTATCTTCAGAGACTTCATCCCAGTTGCGTGGCGTCCATCCGATTTTTTTATTTAATGCTGATACATTTACAGGTTTTACATATCCATCACCTGCATTGTCCATATTTACCAGTTCCGGATGATAATGCAGCATTACAGACGTCTCCTGTTCTCCAGCATGTTCATCAGGCTTTTCTTCGAAATAGTCTTGAGTTGGCTCTAAAGTCCACCAGTCAACTATCACAATACGGAAATCTGGAAAAGCCATATTGAGATCTCTTACATATGGTTTAAAGGTGTTACCACCGTGACCGTTGATTATGACTAGCTTATTCAATCCTTGTGCTTGAAGGGATGTTACGATATCAGTTAATATGTACTTCTGCGTTTCTGTTCTGGTATGCACACAGAATGGTTTATTCCACTGTCCAATATTTTGAGAGCCAAAATAAACAGGAGACATAACCATGCAGGTAACTCCTTTCTCGTAAGCTGCTTCAGCAGCATCACCGGCAATCTCGTAAGTAAGTATGCAATCTGTAAGATAAGGAAGATGATAGTTATGAGGTTCTACTGCCCCCCAAGGTAAAATTGCAATATCATATTCGTGCTTGATTACTTCACCCCAATTGGTTAGTGGGATATTTAGAAAACTTTTTCTTGACATACTGATAATTTTTATGTATTACATTGATATCAAACCATTTCGCAAACAATAGAAAGTGAGACCTGAAACAGTTTTAATACCAGTCTTGTTTATTATATTTTTTCGATGAGTTAGTACTGTGTTGAGACTTATATTCAGAATATCTGCTATCTCCTTGTTCAGATTTCCCTGAACTATCAGCCTGAGAATCTCCGTTTCACGGTTTGTTAGATTATGACCCTCTTCATCACTCCTTACAATGTGCTCATTTACAATTGAGTGCTGCAGCTGTTTTATTCCTGATACATCAAGTTGATTTAGTTTTGGTTGAAGTACTTTCTCACGTAACCTGTTATGAGCCTCAAGGTCTTTCTCGAATGAATGTATGGAAAAGATAACTGCATAACAAAGGTTTTGGTTATATTCAGTTGAAAGATGCTTAATTAATATATTTTTTAAATCATGAAGCAGCTCATCCGGGAATTCTTCATCATAATTTGCTATCCTCTTCAGGTAGTTGGTCATCCTCTCCTTAAACTTCAGGAAAAGCATTCTCAGCATTCCCAACTCTTCATTCCCTGATACGCTATATCCGTTTGTATGATGGTGTTCTGAGTCATTATGCGAACTACTTAACGCTATAAAAGCATTTAAGTGTTTCTCGATATTTGGCATCAGCTCGTGAATATAATTCTCCACAGTGTGCTGAAAATAATCAGCAATTGACTCAGTGTCAATAAAATCTAATAAATCAGGCGCATAATCCTCGTTTAGATAAACATTTAGAACAGTTATAATAAGTCCGGGATCAAGATTATTCTCTTCACACAGATCTTCCAGAGTTTTATCTCCAACACCAAGTCTGATTCCAAAACGATTAAGTACAGGTATCAACTCATTGTGTTCACTCAACACATCAGCAATTACAGTATGTAGGTCTAGTAATTTCACTTTTTCCTTTTTCGTTCTCGGTTAAAATGTCGTATTGCTTCAATTGGATGGGCAAAAAGCATACGTGGACCTGAAAATCTCATAACTTCTTTTATCCTCTTACGCATATCTCTTTTGTAGCAATGAATTGTGCAAGTACCACATGTTGGCTTATCATCCCCAAAAGGGCAACGTTCAAGCCGCTGTAGTGCATAATTGTTTAGAGATTTGCATTCAATACACAGTTCGTTTTTCTGATTGTGTTTTGAACGACAATATATAGAGATCATCTTGCTGACAACCTTTTTTTCGCCTTCATTCATTTCTTATCCTCGTATTGAGTTCAAATTTAGCTAATTTCTTTTTTTCAGCAAAATAAGAGCCCTCATTCACTCTTTATTAACAGATAATTACCATCTGGTAACTCTTCGATTTGATAACCTTCGTTTAGTTCTATTTCCCAACCATTACCGGTTAACAAACTACTGGTAATCTCCAATGGTTCTGATACGATCACCCAGCGCCAGTCGGATCTTAGCAAAGCCCCGCCCTCTTCAACTGTTAATATTCCCCAGTTGTCTTTAATGACAATTGTAGGATAAACTGTTCCTTCATCCTCATCAAGAGGAATAAGATTTTTGGGATCGAATGACATTTTCATATCTTCCAATCGGATTTCTAAATGAGGTTGCTCAAAGAATTTTTCACGGTATTCATCAAGAATAGAAATATTGGATTTCGCTCTTTTTGTTTCCTGATCTACAATTCTTCGCCAATTATAATCCTCCGCAACCTGTTTAACATATGTATGAAAGATTATTGGTGCATCCATTCCGAATACTTCAGAAAAGAAATCGGTAAGGTTTGTTTCATTATCTACCTTCTTATTCCAGAAGTAATCCTTTTGCTGGAGAAAAAATCCATAAACAGGGGTTGTTTCGTATGCAAATGACCTTACAAAGGATGGTGTCTCCTCAAAAGTGTTGATTCGGTGAATAAGATACTCTCGCCACTCCCATTTATCTCGCCCACTCATAACTTGTCCGGTATAGGTTGCCAGCCCTTCTAGAATCTCAAGACTGTTTTCTGACAACTGTGACCCCCTATATATCATCTGCCTGTATTTTCTGAATATTAAGGCATTACGAATATGCTCTTCTGATTTGCTCAGTCTGTTTGATTTCAATGCGGCTTCCAGTGCAGCCAATTCAAGTCGCAAATAAATTCTACCATCTCTCAGATCAAGATGGTTGTTTTCTTCTCTCAGGGGACTGAATCCAAGTGCTTGTTGTGCACAGTGAAAGAGTTCGTGAGTTACTAAATCTATCCTGTCATATAGTTTTTCCGGTAAAGGTAGTGAGAGCATTGCCCAATGAGTGCCATTCCATGTTATGTCTGTATTTGAGACCGGCAAATCACGAGGTATTTTACCAATAAAAATTCCACTGTTTGGTGTCAGTTCATTATTTGCATCCTGCACATTAGCAAAAGCTTCTCTGCTATTTGGATCAACAAGAAGTATTGGTCCATAAATATTTTTATCCCATAAAGCTGAGTGACTTTCCGTTGCCACTCTGGTTTGAGTAAAAAAGTTACTTATTTCATCTATAGAATATTTTGAGGACTGAGCTATTACAAGTTCAGAAAATAAAAGTATCAGCAATATGAAAGCTTGTCTTCTCATATTTTTAGTAGTCAATAAACTACACGCTGTTGCCCATCACCTTGGCAGATAAACGGGTAACCCACTTCCTCGGAATAAATCTTATACCAAAGGGTGCAAGCTTGTTTTGAGTACCATGAATGACTGTGGATTTACCTTTCATCATGGCTTTATAGCCCAACTCAGCAACATCCTTAGAGCTTGCTATCCTTATATTCTTCACTAACTGTGAGGCATTCATTCCTGATACTTCACCGAAGTTAGTGCTAGTGGGACCGGGACAAAGTGTTGTAACGGTTATGTTATCTTTTCTCAGTTCATAACCGATTGCTTCGGATAGACTAAGAACATATGATTTTGTAGCAAAATAAACTGCCATCATTGGACCGGGCTGAAATGCTGCTGTAGAAGATACATTCAGTATTCTACCAGGTTTTCTGCCTTTAATCTCTTTTATAAAAAGATGGCATAAGTGAGTGAGTGTAGTAACATTTAGTGTAATCATCTTTTCATAAGTATCCCATTCACAGTCAGTAAAAGCCCCATAGTCGCCAAAACCTGCATTATTTACAAGATAATCTACTTCTACATTAATGGCTTTCAACTCATCAAATACAGACTGAGCCGATTCAGGTTTACTTAAATCCTTTATTAAGATATGTACGGTGACATTGTATTCCTCTTCGAGCTGCTGTTTTAGATTATCCAACTCTTTACCGCTTCTTGCTATTAAAACAAGGTTATGGCCATCTTTTGCAAACAAAATGGCTAACTCATTGCCAATACCCTTTGAAGCTCCGGTAATTATTGCTGTTTTTATCATTCTTAAATTTATACTCAAGAAATTATAGTTGTATCCAATTTACTTTTATAAAATAGCATCACCTGATAAATTAATTACTCAATATATTAACAAATAAATAACTGAATCAGACACACTATTTAAAACAAAATTAAACTATTTTTTCTCTGTCATGTCATATATATAGAGAATTTTTACTTGATGGTAGAAATAAGTAAAAGTAAAGATTTCAAGGAATTGCAGGTAAATCTACTGCAATGTTTATTAAATTGGGTTCTAATTGATAGGGTGCATTCAAATTGTGAAATTAGGGTGCACCCGTTATCTATATTGATAATAAGTAATTACTTAACGGTTTACTTGCGACTAAATTATAATATGGTATTTTCAAAATTATAGTACTAACCTCTTTTTCTGGACTTATCTATTCTAAGGAAAATAAACAGAAGTATTGTAAATCCCCATAAAGAGGAGCCTCCATAGCTGAAAAATGGCAATGGGATCCCGATAACTGGCATGATGCCAATAACCATACCAATATTTATCAGCAAATGAAAGAAAAATATACTTACAACACTGTAACCATATACTCTGCCAAATGTGGTAGTCTGTCTTTCTGCAAGTTTTAGCAACCTAAGCACAAAGACTGTAAATAAAATCATAACTATTGTGGAACCGATAAATCCATGCTCCTCACCAATGGTGCAGAAAATAAAGTCGGTATCCTGTTCAGGAACATATTTAAGTTTTGTCTGTGTACCATTTAGATACCCCTTGCCTGTAAGACCTCCTGAGCCGATTGCTATTTTTGACTGCCCAACATGATAACCTGCACCACTTAAATCCTGCTCCATACCTAATGTCACCTTTATACGCATCTGCTGATGAGGCTGCAGTACATCATTGAAGACATATTCTGTTGATTCAAGGAATCCGAAGGAGACAATTAGAAAAAGGAATATATAGAAGTAAGTTTTAACTCTATATCTTAAAAACAGGTAGAGCAGATGAAAGGCTGTAACACCAAGTGATATGAGTGAAAACATTCCCCAGTCAATAGTCTCCGAGAAAAAGTATAAAATAAGTGCTATTAAAAATGGAACAGAAGAAATCAATATAATTATAAAAAATGTTCTTTTGCGCTTAAGATAGCTCCATACCATTCCAGCTGAAAATATTATGATAAGTACAACTGTCATTATTTCTCCTTTTGACAACATACCTATTTGCTCATCTGAGAATCTGATTCCCAGAATGAAATAGATAATTGCAGCAATACCCATAAAAAGAACCCCACCAGGGAGGCCTTCTCTGTAAAGTACAAGGATAAGACTAAGGTAAACTAATGCTGTACCAGTCTCACTTTGAAAAATTACGAGAAGTGTTGGTAAAATTATAATACTACTGACAAGCATTAGGTTTTTCTTATCCATCAGCTTAAAGTCATAAGTATTTAAAACCTTAGCCAATGCCAGTGAAATTATAAACTTCATGAATTCAGCCGGCTGAAGTCGGACAGGCCCAATTATCAGCCACGACCGGGAACCGTTTATCTCTTGAGCTACGATAAGGGTTACAACTAATAGAAATATCCCGATAAGGTAAAACAGGAAGGAGTATGTTTCATAAAAGCTCACCTCTATTTTTATCAATGAAAAAGCGATTAGCAAAGAGGTTCCTATCCAAATAAGTTGCGAACCTGCTCTGGTAGACAGATCAAACATCCCTGTTGCATTCTCCAGATCATAGCTGGCAGCATAAATATTAAACCATCCTATGACAACAAACAAAAGGTAAAGGAAAAGTGTGATTCTATCCACTTTACCCTTTTCTTCAATTTCTATGCCTGTGTGCTTGATCATTCAGAAGCTTGTTATTTTGATGGAATATTTCTTGTATAGACGTATGGAAGAATTTCACGATTCATTATAGTTTGTTCCAACCATTTGTCACTCTCAGGTACTTCACCATTGAAGAATTTCTGAAGCATTAAACGTGCAATGGGCACTGCATTTGTTGCTCCGAAACGACCATTCTCCACTACCACTGCAATTGCTACTTTAGGATTATCTTTAGGTGCGAAACCCATAAAAAGTGAGTGGTCATCTCCATGTGGATTTTCTGCTGTACCTGTTTTACCGCACACTTCAACCAGAGGTTCAAGATTAATACCTCGGCAAGTTCCAAATTTAACAGCATCTGCCATACCGGCAACCGTTAATTCAAAGTGTTCAGGGTTAATTCCTGTATATTTTCTTGTAGTATATTCACTATCTAAACTTGCACCTTTTATCTCTCTGACAACATGTGGTGTATAGAAATATCCGCGATTAGCTATTGTTGCCCCTAAATTAGCTATCTGGAGAGGAGTAGCCAAAACCTCACCTTGCCCTATTGCAATTGAAATAACATTATGGGCATTCCATCTTTCAGTTTTGAATATGTTTGAATAGAATTTACTGTTCGGAATGAAGCCTCTTTTCTCTGATGGTAGATCTACACCTAATTGATATCCAAATCCCATATTAACCATGTGGTCGCGCCACCTGTTAAATGCTTCACCCACACTTGAATATTTTGTTCTATTGCTTAACATGTGGTTAAGTCCATAACAAAAGAAAGAGTTGCAGGAGGTAGATAGTGCATATTGTAGCGATAAAGGTGATGCGTGACCATGACATCTTGGGCGGCCTCCTAAAGGAGGATACCCTCCAAAACAGGAATACATTGTTTCAGGTGTAATAATTCCCTCTTGAAGATAAACAAGTCCACTTGCAGGTTTAAATGTTGACCCGGGAGGATATGTTCCAGCAACAGATCTGTTTATCAGAGGCTTGTATGGATTATTAACAAGTGACTGATAATTAGAACTGAACTCTTTACCCGTAAGCAATGATGGATCGTAAGTAGGAGCTGATATCATTGCCAGTATCTCACCAGTCTCAGGTTCAATCATAACAATACTTCCTACTTTATTCTGCATCAGTAACTCACCATATGCCTGAAGTTCTATATCAATGCCAAGAGTTAAATCCTTACCTGAAACAGGAGCTTTATCATCCTTTCCATCATTATATCTGCCTTGAACTCTGCCATGTGCATCCCGAAGTAAAATCTCAACACCTTTTTCTCCACGTAGATCAATCTCATGAGACAACTCAATACCTGATTTTCCCACATAATCCTTTCGTACATAGTAAGGATCAGAGGCTATTTTATTTTGGTCAACTTCTGCCACATAACCAAGAATAAGCCCCATATTAGGGTGATTATACTGTCTTTCAGTTCTGCTCTGAATATATATGCCGGGAAACTTATATAGTTTTTCCTGTAAAAGTCCATATTCTTCTATATCAAGCTGTGACATAAAAAGTTGCGGTGTGTATGACGAGTAACCGGGGTTTTTTCTGCTATCCCTCATTTCCGCATCAAGTTCACGAAACCTCTCAATATCAATATTTAGTGTATTGCAAAAATCAAGTGTATCGAAACGGGTCATCTCCCTTACAACCATCATTACATCATAAGTTGGTCTGTTATATACCAGAAGTTCACCTTTTCGGTCATAGATAGCACCTCTGGCAGGATATAATGTTCTCCTAAGGAATGCATTGCTATCTGCATAATCTCTATATTGAGGACTAAGCAACTGCAGGTTAAATAATTGTACTACATATATAATTCCAATTACTACAACTAATGCAGCAATTACATATCGACGGTTTGCTAAATTTTTCGGGTTAATCTTATTGTTCACCGGCCTTTTTCCTATATATTAAACTATCTAATGCAAGTATAAGTATAATTGAAATTATAGAAGAGGAAATTATCCTTGAAATTGTATTCAATAGATTAAACAGCGTAAATGACTCTATAAAGAAGAGTAGTGTCAAATGTGTCAATACCATAAATATAGTAAATCTCACAAATGAACCGGTTGCTGTATTTATACCGGGGATAAACTCATCATATATCTCCTTCTCATAAAAAAGATAGATAACTGGTCTCCTAATTGTGGCTATAATCGTTGTAGCTGCCGCGTTTACACCGGGAGTATTCAAAAATATATCTATAATAAGTCCCAATAAAAAACCGGATATTATAACATAAAACTGGTTCCGGCCAATTGATAGCTTCAACAAAAAATATATATACAAAACAGGAGTAGCAATGCCGAATACATTTATCCTGTTCAGAAGCAATACCTGAAGTATAATAAGCAGCAAAAACAACAGTACTTCCTTAAAATATACAGTTTTCATTGATCCAATATATTTTCAAGTGATTTCTGCTCTTCATAAAACCGATCATTGATAACCAATACATCCTGCAATGAATTAAAGTCAGTAGCTAACTTAACATTGAATGTATTGAAATTGTCATCATTTGTCTTACCAATATCACTAACGAATCCTATTATTGTCTGTTTAGGAAAAATTCGTGAGAAACTGGTCATTACAGTGTCACCTTCCTGATAAATCTCATGCTTTGGCAATTCCCCCAATTGAGCGTAGTTAATACTTTCTCCATTCCATGAAATTGAGCCGTAATTTTCGGAGTGTTTCAACTTGGCACTCAGACGAAACATAGGGTTAATTATTGGAATAACAACAGAAAAGTTTGTAGATACATTAGCTACCACCCCCACTACACCGCGTTGAGATATTACCCCCATATCAGGTTTCAGTCCGCTTTTAGAACCCTTATTTATAGTTATAAAATTATTAGGTCCTGAAAAGCTTAAATTAACCACTTCAGCAGGAATAAAAGCGAACTGAGTCTGCATGGCCGAGTCACGTACAAATGCATCCACTTCAGATGAATCTGCAACAGAGAGTCCATCAATATATGATCTCAGAGAGAATAGTTCATCTTCTAATAAAGCATTTTGCTCCAATAACATCTGGTTATTCTTTCTAAGATGAATAAAGGATGTTACATTATTAGATACAGTGTAAAACCAACCTGTTACGCTGTTTGCAGAAGTAAGATAAACACTTCTCTGATATGGATTATGCGCAAATACAAGATAGAAACTGAATACTATAAGCAGAAATGCTAGCAGCCAGTGGCTATTTCTTATAATGAAGTTGAACAGATTACGCATTCAAACCCTATGTCTTTATTTCAATAAATGTGTATTAACGCATTAAAAAGTTGAATTTGTTTATATTCCTCAATGCAATAGCAGTACCTTTTGCAACAATATGCAGTGGATCGTCAACTACATGGAATGGAATACCAATCTTCTCAGTTAAGCGTTTATCCAGCCCTCTTAACAATGCTCCTCCACCTGTAAGATAGATACCATTTCTTACAATATCAGCATAAAGTTCAGGTGGTGTTTGTTCAAGTGCACTTAGTACAGCTGAATCAACCTTTGTCACAGATTTCTCGATACAATGCGCAATCTCCTGATATGAAACAGGTACATCCATTGGTAAAGAGGTCATTCTGTTGGGACCATGTACTACATAATCTTCTGGTGGATTTTCGAGTTCAGTTAAGACTGAACCAACATTAATTTTAATTTGCTCAGCAGTTCGATCTCCAATTTTTATATTGTGCTGACGACCCATGTAGTCCTGGATATCTTCAGTAAAGTCATCTCCTGCAATCTTGATTGATTTATTGGATACAATACCACCAAGAGAAATAACAGCTATTTCAGTTGTTCCTCCACCTATATCAACAATCATGTTTCCTTCAGGGGCTTCAACATCGAGTCCGATTCCAAGTGCAGCTGCCATAGGCTCAAAAATCATGAATACATCCCTTCCTCCCGCATGTTCTGCCGAGTCTCTAACTGCACGAATTTCTACCTCTGTACTTCCTGAGGGAATACAAATCACTACACGTAGTGATGGGGAGAACCATCCTCTTTTATTTTTGTTCGCCATTTTAATCATTTCACGGATCATCTGTTCCGCAGCATTAAAATCAGCTATAACACCATCTCTCAAGGGTCTTACAGTGCGAATATTTTCATGAGTCTTTCCATGCATCTGCCTGGCTTTTTCACCCAAAGCTATCATTTTCTCGGTCTTTCGATCCAAAGCTACTATCGAAGGTTCGTCAAGCAATATTTTGCCTGCACTGTTCACTATTATAGAATTGGCTGTCCCGAGGTCCATTGCCAGCTCTTGTGTAAATGAGAATAAGCCCATAATTATCTTTTTTTTAACGATCAAACGCTATCACAGCAGGATTAGCAATCGCTTTAATTTAAAAACATTCAAAAATATATTTCTGTCGGCATTTTACAACTTAATGTTTGAAGTGCCTTGTACCAGTTGTTACCATTGAAAGGCCATTTTTATTACAGTAATCTACTGATTCTGAATCACGAATAGATCCTCCCGGTTGAATAACAGATGTAATACCGGCTTTGTGAGCTATTTCCACGCAATCAGGAAAAGGGAAGAATGCGTCACTTGCCATAACAGCACCATTAAGGTCGAAGTTAAATGTTTCTGCTTTCTCGATAGCCTGTTTCAATGCATCAACTCTGGAAGTTTGTCCTGTACCACTTGCAATAAGCTGCCTGTTTTTAGCCAGAACAATAGCATTTGATTTTGTATGTTTAACCAATAGGTTGGCAAATAATAAATCTTTTATTTCATCTTCAGTAGGCGCTTTCTCGGTAACCACCTGAATATCATCTATTGTCTGTACGCTTATATTCTTATCCTGTACAAGTGCTCCATTCAAAACCGATCTGTATTGCAATTTTTGTGAAGCCTTCTCTGCCGATTTGAGTATCAAAATTATACGATTTTTCTTTTGAATCAAAATTTCAAGTGCATCTTTGTCGTAAGCAGGTGCAATTATAACTTCAAAGAAAATGGAATTGATAGCCTCTGCAGCTTCCTTGTCAACTGTTCTATTAGTCACAACTATACCACCAAATGCAGAAACAGGATCAGCAGCCAAAGCAGCATCCCATGATTCTTTCACTGTTGGTCGGCAAGCCATTCCACAAGCATTATTATGCTTAAGAATAGCTAGTGCAGTCTCATCAAAATCTGAAATAAGAGTAACTGCAGCATCAATATCGAGAAGGTTATTATATGAGATCTCTTTACCATGCAACTGTTCAAAAATCTCATCAAAATCTCCATAAAAGGTACCTTTCTGATGTGGATTTTCACCATATCTTAATTGTTTGGTCTCATTTAAAGATATACGCAAAGCAGATCGATCTTCATTGTCGAAATATCTGAAAATTGCTGAGTCATAACCCGACGAAACCTTAAAAGCTTCTGTTGCAAACTGACGGCGATCATCTATATCTGAAGTGCCTTGTTTTTCTTTTAACAGATTCAATAAGGGGCTATACTGATCTTTTGAAGCTACAATTATTACATCCTTATAGTTCTTTGCTGCGCCACGGATTAGTGAAATACCACCTATATCTATCTTTTCTATTATCTCCGCTTCACTGCCACCGGCTGCTACAGTCTCTTCAAAAGGATAAAGATCTACTATTACAAGATCAATAGATGGAATGTCGTAAGCTTTAACCTGTTTTCTATCAGACTCAACTTCACGTCTATATAATATGCCACCAAAGATTTTGGGATGAAGAGTTTTTACTCTGCCCCCAAGAATGGAAGGATAACCGCTTACTTCTTCCACTGTTTCACATTCATATCCTAAAGAGGTTATAAATTCATGGGTTCCACCAGTTGAAATAAACTTTACCTGTAATTTATTTAATTCCTGAAGAATTTCTTCCAACCCATCTTTATGATATACTGAAATGAGCGCTGTTTGAATCTTTCGTGACATTTTGCTACTTTATTAATACTATTAATTTAAAAGTGTACAAAGGTATAAAATCTATTGCTCATTTACCCGAAATAAGGCATTAGTTTTGACAAATTAATAGAAAAAAAACAAAACAAAGGGTGTCGTTAAAAACAACACCCCTTTACTTTATAAGTATAGATTATCTATTTATCTGACCTCCCAGCCAAGTGCACTAGCTCCCAATACTGCAGCATCGCTTTCCTTAAGCTCAGAGAATAACAGTTTTACCTTATTCTGGAATATTGGTAACAGATTCTCCTCCATACTTTTACGTATTGGATCCATAATCAAATCACCTGCTTTAGATAAACCTCCAAAAAGGATTATTGCTTCAGGACTTGAGAAAGCAACGAAATCAGCAAATGATTCACCTAATATTTTTCCTGTATATTCAAATATCTCTTTAGCAATCTCATCACCTTCCATTGCTGCATCAAATACATCTTTAGAAGTGATTTCTTCTGCTGGGATATCTCTTAGAATAGTTTTAGCATCAGGTCTTTTTTCCAGTATTTCACGTGCTGTACGTGCCAATCCGGTTGCTGATGCATATGCTTCAAGACATCCATGTCTACCGCAACCACAAACTCTTCCATTCTCTCTGCGAACAATTGTATGACCTAATTCACCTGCAAAACCATCGTTGCCGTAAACCATCTGCCCGTTTACTACTATACCACTGCCAACGCCTGTTCCCAGTGTTATAACAATAAAGTCTTTCATACCGCGTGCAGCTCCATAGGTCATTTCACCAATAGCAGCAGCATTAGCATCATTTGTAAGAGCAACAGGTATACCTGTACGATCTTCCAGCATTTGAGCAAAAGGTATAACGCCTTTCCAAGGCAGGTTAGGAGCAAACTCGATACTTCCAGTGAAGTAGTTGCCATTAGGAGTACCGGCACCAATACCTTTGATTTGATCTTTTGTAGTGATTTTGCTTATTAATTCATCAATAAGCTTAGTTAATTCATCAAGGTAGTTCTCAACCTCTGTATGTTTAGCAGTTTTAATACTACCGTTGATTAAGATCTGTCCTCTCTTGTCAACTATTCCTACAACTGTATTTGTACCGCCAACATCTACCCCTATTGCATAAGGTTTATCCATGATTTGTATTTTAAAAAGTTATTCAATGATGATTGTTTACTATATCAGCGCAAATATAACTATTTTCTCTAAAATAGCTTTAACAGCATCCTATAAATTTCATTTTATACTAAATTTAAATTAAAAAGGATAGATATATATATCGTTTGCAAATTGTATATATTATGAAATAAATGTTTTATATTTGCACCTAACAATTTACATTTATCGCATATCGAGTTATTTTTGTAACACATTTCTTTAAACCTGAGAAATTAAAATCAATTTGATAACTTTATTTATCAATATGATAAATTAACACAATTTATCTGATACGATTTTTACAAATATGACAATTACAATTATATAAACACAATAAGAAGAAACAGACAAACAATTAAAATGGAAGAGATTAAATTTTATAAAGGAGAGAACATACCTTTGGAGCTTCATAAAGTTAGGGTAGTTCAAAAGTTAAACCTTGTACCAATTGAAAGAAGATTGAAAGCCCTGGAAGAAGGAGGATACAATACATTCAGGTTAACCACCAACGATGTTTTCCTGGATATGCTCACAGACAGTGGAACAAATGCAATGAGCGATAATCAGCTGGCTGCGATGATGCAGGCAGATGATGCATATGCGGGATCTCAGAGCTTTATCAGGCTTCAGAAAGCTGTTGAAGATGTGCTTGGCAAAAAATATTTTTTACCGGTCCACCAAGGTCGTGCTGCAGAAAACATCCTTTCAAATGCATATATCCGCAAAGGGAGTCTAATTCCTATGAACTATCACTTTACAACTACAATGGCACATATAACTCAATATGGAGGAAAAATTGCCGAGTTGTTGTATGATGAAGGATATGTAATCGATTCAGATCACCCCTTTAAAGGGAATATGAATATTGAAAAGCTGGAGGATACCATAAAAACTCATGGAGCAAAAAATATTCCTTTCATCCGTATGGAAGCTTCTACCAACCTTATTGGTGGTCAGCCATTTTCAATTAAAAACCTAAGAGACGTCAGAGCTATTGCTGATAAATATAATATTAGAGTTGTTCTCGATGCCAGTTTACTTGGTGAAAACGCTTATCTTGTTCATCTGCGTGAGGATGAATTCAAAGAAAGCTCTTTAGGTGATATAATTAAAACGATGACAGACTTAGCCGATATCGTTTACTTTTCTGCACGAAAGCTAAGTTCCTCAAGAGGTGGTGGTATTTGTACAAACGACCGTGATATTTATCAGGAACTTGAAGCACTGATTCCTCTCTTCGAAGGATTCCTGACCTATGGTGGTATTTCTGTAAGAGAGATAGAATCAATGGCAGTTGGGTTATATGAAACATTGGACGAAACCATGATTCGCCAAAGTCCTGATTTCATTGCATATCTTGTTAACTCACTTGATGCCTATGGTATTTCAACTGTAAAACCAGCAGGCGTTTTAGGTGCACACGTAAATGCAATGGAAATTTGTGACCATATACCACAGAAAGAATATCCGGCAGGAGCACTAGCTGCAGCACTCTATCTGATATCCGGGGTAAGAGGTATGGAACGAGGCACATTATCAAATCAGAGAGATGAGTATGGAAATGAAACACTGGCTGACATGGAGCTTGTAAGACTTGCTGTTCCGAGACGAGTATTTACACTTTCACAGATTAAGTATGTTGCTGATCGTATGGCATGGCTTTATGATAACCGAAAACTAATTGGAGGATTACGCTTTGTATATGAGCCTCCTGTACTTAGATTCTTTATGGGTGGATTGGAACCTGTTAGTGACTGGCCACAAAAACTCATAGCTAAATTCAAAGAGGATTTTGGAGAAAGTCTATAAATAAGAAACATTTATAATTGTATTTTGAAAGGAAGAGCTATAGACTCTTCCTTTTTCATTATATAACCAGAGATAGGTAATAAACCGTTTTTTAATTTAATATTCCAATCATTTAAAAACAAAATTGTATCTTTAAAAAATTATTCAGCATTAAAAAAGAATGATTATGAAAAAGAAATCGCTCTTACTGGTCTTTATCCTTTTTGCAGGATTGATGAATCTAAGTGCACAACAGATTATCGCACATCGTGGTTATTGGAAAACAAATGGGTCTGCACAAAACTCTATAGAAGCACTTATGCAGGCTGATGCTATAAAAGCATATGGTTCTGAAGTAGATATCTGGCTTTCATCTGATGGTATTCCTGTTGTTAATCATGATGCTGAAATTACTTTAGATGGCAAAAAACTGATTGTACAGGAGACTCCATTTGAAATACTTTCACAGGTAAAACTGGCAAATGAAGAACCATTACCCACAGTTGAAGATTATCTCGACGCATTCGTAAATTGCAAGAACACAAAACTGATAATTGAGTTTAAAACTCATAACTCAAAGGAGAGAGAGGATGAACTGGTAGAAAAAGTAATCAAAATGGTTAATGACCGTGGCATACAAGATAAAGTTGAGTATATCTCATTTGGAATAAATATAGTGCAGCAAGTAAAAAAACTAGCACCTGAAGCAGATGTTTATTATCTAAATGGAGATTTAACACCTCAGATACTTTCTAAAATGGGTATGACCGGGATGGATTATCATTTTAATGTTTTCACTAAAAGACCTGAATGGGTAAAAGAGGCTCATGAACTGGGTTTAAAAGTTAATACATGGACAGTGAACCAACCAGAGGATATACAAAAAATGATAGATCTTAAAGTAGACTTCATTACAACAGATGAACCATTACTAGTTAATGAAATTATTAATAAACAATGAACCTGAAAGATCAGCTTAGCAGAGCAATCGAACTTGCAATAGAGGCACATGACGGCCAGCTCGATACCCATAACGGCAGGCCCTATATCGAACACCCATTCCGTGTAATGAATGCTGGATTCACCTTACACGAGAAGATCACAGGTATTCTTCATGATGTTATAGAGGATACAGATGTTACATTGGATCAACTCCGTGAAGAGGGTTTTTCCGATACGATTATCGATTCGGTAGATGCAATGACACGTCGCGACAACGAGTCATATGACGATTATATAATAAGACTACAGGCAAATCCAATTGCAGTCAGAGTTAAGATTAACGACTTGACTGACAATATGGATATAAGACGCTGGGATGAGATTCAGTATCACGACCTGGCTCGTCTGCAGAAATATCTGGAAGCTTACAAAAAGCTTACTGAAAAGGAATAAACAGTTGTGAATAAAACATTTTCAGAAAATATAAAACCGGCAGGTATATATGTTCATATCCCTTTCTGCAAAATAAGATGCACTTATTGCGATTTCTATACTCTTACAAATGAAACTCGTATAGATGCTTTTGTTGAAAGTCTTTGCAAGGAGATTGAACTTAGGAAAGATGAAATTAAAGAACCGGTTAAAACAGTATATTTTGGAGGAGGCACCCCTTCTCGTTTAAGTGAACATCATTTTAATAAAATATTTGACTCTCTATACCAGAACTTCAAAATAGAACCTACATCAGAGATAACTGTAGAGGCAAACCCTGATGACCTCTCTGATGAATATGTTGAGATGCTTGCTCGTCTCCCGGTAAACCGATTAAGTATTGGTATACAAAGCTTCGATGATAACGAGCTTAAATTCCTTAGCAGACGTCACTCTGCAATTCAGGCTATTAATGCTGTTAAACGATGCCAGATGAATGGCTTCAGCAATATAAGTATCGACCTGATGTATGGACTCCCAAATCAAACAACCAAAATATGGGAACAAAACCTTAAACAGGCAACAAGTCTAGGTATTCAGCATCTGTCAGCTTATCATCTTATTTATGAGGAAAAGACACGAATGTACTCCATGCTAAAAGCCGGTAAGATAGAACCGGTAGTTGAGGAGGTGAGTACAGCTATGTTTTCTATGCTCATCGACTGGATGAAAAGTCATAATTTTATTCATTATGAGATCTCTGCTTTCGGAAAAGAGGGTTATTTCTCAAGACACAACACTTCATACTGGAAAGGCAATAAATATATTGGTCTAGGCCCTGCCGCCCACTCTTTTGATGGAGAAAACCGAACATGGAATGTGGCATCTTTAAACCGTTATATAAAAGGAGTTGAGGAAGGAAAACCTGAACAGAATTCAGAAAATCTTAGTTCAGATGAAAAATATAATGAGTTTATACTCACCGGACTACGAACAATGTGGGGAGTTGACCTGAATGAACTGAAAATTCTGTTCGGTGAAAAAATCTATATTTACTGTATAGAAAATGCAGATAAATATCTCAATAGACAGCTTCTTACAATAGAAGGAAATAATTTGAAACTCACTCGTGAAGGCATTTTTATATCTGATGGTATAATGAGTGATTTAATGAGGGTGTAGCAAACTATTTAATTTTATGATAAAATTAGGGAGTCCCATTTAATGATTAAGCGGGACTCCCGATTCTATTGTATTATCAATTCTAATATCTGATTGATATTATATTATCAGCTTAAACCCTCAATTTCTCCATTAACTATATCAATACGTTTAGCTTGCGGATCAGCCGGCAGACCAGGCATACGCATCATCTGACCTGCTATTGCAACTATAAATTCAGATCCCTGATTTATTACCAAGTCATTAATCTTCAGTCGAAAATCCTTAGCCACACCATACCAGTTAGGATCTGCAGAAAAAGAGTATTGTGTTTTTGCTATACATACAGGCATTTTTTCCAGATTCGTATTCTGAATCATCTTGAGCTTCTTAATTGCAGTCTCACTTAAAACCACATCTTGAGCACCATATATATGTTTGGCAATTTTATTGATCTTTGTTTCAATGTCATCTTTATCACTATAGGTAAATTTCAATTCACCCGAAGGCCTTTTCTCAATTGCTTCAACCACCTTTTCTGCTAGTTCAATGGCACCATCACCTCCCTTAGTAAATGCCTCGTTTACAGCAAATGAGACTCCGCGATCCTCACAAAACTTACGAACAGCATCAATCTCCTCCTCTGTATCGAAAGCATATTTGTTAAAAGCAACAACTACCGATTGCCCAAAAGAGGCCAGATTGCTCAAATGCTTTTCAAGGTTACCTAGTCCTTTTTGCAGCCCATTCAAATCTGGAGCCTTGATATCCTTTTCAGGAGTTCCACCATGCATTTTAAGACCCTGAGCAGTAACAACTATAACAGATAATTTTGGTCGCAACCCACTCTTACGACACTTTATATTGAAAAACTTCTCTGCTCCCAGATCTGCCCCAAAACCTGCCTCAGTAATAACATAGTCACCAAAGGTCATTGCCATTTTGGTTGCTATAACAGAGTTACAGCCATGGGCGATATTTGCAAAAGGACCACCATGAATAAAAGCCGGAGTGTTTTCTGTAGTTTGAACTAAATTTGGATGTATAGCATCTTTCATTAGAACAGTTATAGCGCCTGCAACACCAAGATCCTTAACTGTAAAAGGCTCGCCATTTTGCTTATAACCTAACAGAATATTTTCTATTCGTCTTCTCAAATCATCCTCATCCTCTGATAGACAAAGGATCGCCATAAGTTCAGATGCCGCTGTGATATCAAACCCTGCCTCTTGTGGAATTCCATTTCCCGGTCCCAGTCCGGTAACAATATACCTCAAGCTGCGGTCATTAACATCCAGCACCCTTTTCCACAATATCTGCTTTAAGGCATCGCCTGTTCCCTGAACACGAAAATTATAGTTCTCAAGCAATGCAGCAATAGTATTATGTGCAGTAGTAACAGCATGAAAATCACCTGTGAAGTGAAGATTGATATTTTCCATTGGTAGTACTTGCGCATATCCGCCACCCGCAGCACCGCCTTTCATCCCAAAAACCGGTCCCAGTGATGGCTCACGCAAAGCAACAATTGCATTTTTCCCTATTTTGTTTAACCCTAAGGCTAAACCTATTGAAACTGTTGTTTTCCCTACGCCTGCTTTGGTAGGCGTTATAGCTGTAACAAGAATTAGGTTACTTTGATCCACCTTCTCCATATTAATCAATTCAACAGGAATCTTTGCCATATGCCTGCCAAAATTAATCACTTCGTCACGTGGAATACCTATTCCTTCTGCCACATCTTTAATACGTTTCAGACGCGTTTCTCTTGCAATTTGAATATCCGATTTCATCTATTATATTATAATTATTTCAACATATCTTCTAACATTGCTAATTGATCTCTAAGCTGAGCAGCCTCAAGAAACTCAAGCTTCTTAGCTGCTGCGAGCATAGCTTTACGAGTTTGCTCTATTTTAGTTTTAAGGTCATCTTTTGTAGCATATTTTTCAAGTGTCTCAGCTGCCAGTGATGAGTAATCAGGCTCAACATATGCTTTTGCCTCAATTGTGGATTTATACTCTTTTCCGAGTGCTGAGGCATGACTTTTTCTAATTTGCTGTGGAATAATACCATGCTCCTCGTTATATTTCATCTGCTTTTCCCGGCGACGATTAGTCTCATCTATCGTCATCTGCATACTTTGAGTAATCTTATCTGCATAAAATATAACCTTGCCATTCACATTTCGGGCGGCACGGCCTGCCGTTTGTGTCAGTGAGCGATGTGATCTAAGGAAACCCTCTTTATCAGCATCAAGAACAGCCACTAGCGATACTTCCGGAAGATCCAATCCCTCCCTTAATAGATTCACACCAATTAAAACATCAAACAAACCTCTTCTCAGATCATCCATGATCTTTACTCTTTCAAGTGTTTCCACATCAGAGTGTATATAATTACATCTTACACCATTGTGAGTGAGATAATCAGTAAGCTCTTCAGCCATTCTCTTTGTAAGGGTTGTAACCAGAACCCTCTCATCCTTTTCAGTTCTCTGCTGAATCTCCTCCATTAAATCATCTATCTGATTCAAACTAGGTCTCACATCAATTGGAGGATCAAGCAAACCGGTGGGTCTTATCAGCTGGTCAACCACAACACCTTCAGACTTCTCCAATTCATAATCTGCAGGTGTTGCACTCACAAAAATTATCTCGGGAGTCAATGCTTCAAACTCTTCAAACTTCAGCGGCCTGTTATCAATTGCAGCCGGGAGACGGAATCCATACTCAACAAGATTTATTTTACGTGAGTGATCACCTCCATACATCGCACGTATCTGAGGTATTGTAACATGACTCTCATCAATTACAGTAAGGTAATCATCCGGGAAGAAGTCAAGCAAGCAGAATGGACGTGTACCAGGTTCCCTTCCATCAAAATATCGTGAATAGTTCTCTATCCCGGAACAATACCCTATCTCCTTTATCATCTCCACATCATATGTAACTCTTTCATACAGACGCTTTGCCTCAAGAGGCTTCCCAATCTCCTGAAAAAACTCCACCTGTTTTCCAAGATCAATAAGTATCTCATCGACTGCACGGTTGATCCTCTCCTGTGTAGTTACAAAAAGGTTAGCAGGAAATATACGGTATGAATCCATTCTCTCAGTTGTAACACCTGTCAACGGATCAACAGTTTCCACACTCTCAATCTCGTCACCCCAGAAAATCACTCTGACAATATAATCATGATATGCAAGGAACACGTCAACAGTATCACCCTTAACCCTGAAATTTCCACGATCGAACTCAGCTGTTTCATTTCTGGAGTACAAGCTATTAACAAGTAATCGTAAAAACTTATCCCTTTCAATCTTTTGACCTATTCTAACATCCACTGTAGTCTTTTGAAAATCTTCAGGATTTCCTATTCCATACAAACAGGATACAGATGAAATAACAATCACATCATTTCTACCTGAAAGCAGAGAAGAGGTAGCTGCAAGTCGTAGTTTCTCTATCTCATCATTTATCGATAGGTCCTTTTCTATATAGGTATCAGTAGTAGGAAGATATGCTTCAGGTTGATAATAATCGTAGTATGAAACAAAATATTCTACCGCGTTATTTGGGAAAAAACTCTTGAACTCACTGTATAGTTGAGCAGCAAGTGTTTTATTGTGACTCAGTACAAGTGTAGGTTTATTTATCTGATTAATTACGTTTGCAATAGTGAAAGTCTTTCCGGAGCCTGTAACTCCCAAAAGTGTCTGGTAAGGCACTTTTTGCTGCAGGCCCTCAACCAAAGCTGCAATTGCTTCAGGCTGGTCACCGGTAGGTTTAAATTCTGATGTAAGCTGAAATTCCATATATTTTCAAATCAAGGTGATCCGGGAAACGATTCATTTATAGTCACACCTATGCTATCCATCTCATCAATGTTTGAAAGAGTCTGCCTGGACAACATCTCATATTTTCTGTAAGCAAGTGACATATAATCCCCGTTTAACAATCCACTTTCTGAGTTATTAATATATTCTAAATAAGACTCAGTACTATTTTGTCTTAATGCTGAAACCCATGAGAGCGAGTCTATTCTCATTCTGACAAGTGGAATGTAAAGACTATTCTCATGCTGCCTGGAAAAGTATATAAGTTCATTTATACTGTCTGAGTGCTTCAACTTTTCCCAGATCTCTGCCTCATCCTCTTTAAGCTTCAATAAAGCATCTTGTGCTTCATTAAAATATTTACCATCAGGATGCGACTTGATAAAATCCAGATAACCGCTGACACTATTTTCACTTAAGGCACTTTCCCAAGCCCTCTGTTCAAGATTTCCGGAAAGAGTTGTCTTATTGTAAATCAAGAATGCACCAGCTAATAATACAATTCCAATGAGAATCCAGAACAATGACTTGCCTGATTTTCCACCACTTTTTGGGTAGTTCTTCTCAATCGGCTCATATTTCGGAATAGCTGTTTCTTTTTTGTCAACAACTTTCTTTTTCTCCTGAAATGACTTAGTATCAACTTCTTCAGATTGTTCTGCGACAATATTATTATTTTTATACGATTTATCCTTATTATCAATATTAATCTCAAAATCAGAGCTTATCTTTTTTGAGCAATCTTCACAAAACAGAGATTCTTTCGGTTTATTTTTTTCGCAAAGAGGGCATTTCTGAGACATATAACTTACTTAACGTGATTAATTCAATCTAGTTACAAAGATACCTTTTGTGTTTGACATGAGGAACTATTTTTGTACTTTTGAATTTGGTCCTCTTACTTCCATTCTAAAAATATGAGTATAAAATTATCGTTAGGTGATCCTGAGATCATTCAGGTGCAGTTATTGAAAATCGATCATGACAAAAAGCTTTTAATTTGCTTTGTTAATAATGAAGATGATAAAAACTGTATTGTAAGATATGATATCAGTCCAGATAACAATATATTCACCCCATCAGTTGAACAGTTTTGGGAAGGGGCAAAACTTAACCTGGTAAATTCATATAAAGATCAAAATGGATTCCTGATACCAACCTATATAATTCTTGAACCAGATTATCTTATTGATGCTTCCGCTATTGCGGAGTGTTTTCAGGATTATCTTATCTCTCCAATACACTATTTTCGCAACAGGTTTGAGAAGATGGAAAATCGTTCTTACCTGCTACTTGGAAATCTTGCCAACTTCTTCCTTGATGAATTGGTGTTTGCCGAGGAGGTAGACAATGTATCTTTTGAGAATATATTCCTGAAATCTTTCAAACAATCACCATTCGAATACACAAGTTGTGAGGATATCCGTTCAGAGAGTGATTTCCGTAGTTTCATGAATAGAGCACAGCAACTCTTCAATAATATCAAACGTGTTGTACGATATGATTTCCCCAAAATGGGGATAAATATAAATTTCTGCACCCTTGAACCATCATTCTTCAGTGTTAAGTATGGATTTCAGGGAAGACTCGACCTTCTTTACACTAACCCTATCACAAATGATACCAGGATCATTGAGTTAAAGTCGGGCCGTTTGCCCTATCCCGCTTTTAACATCTCCAAAATAACACTTAATCATAAAGTACAGACCTATGTTTATCGTCTTATGATTGATAGTGTCTTTTATGATAAAAGAGCCAAAGTTGAAGCATCTATATTGTATGCATCCGGAAACAATCCAGGAGAAAATATCAGGAAGGCAAATATTGATGGAGATCTTGAAAAATCCATACTAAATCTTCGTAATCTTATAATTATTAATGAGCATAAAATAATTACAGGTGAGTTGGAGTCTGTTGAATCTATGTTCAAATCGATGCTCCGGGAAATAGAAACTGAAAACCCTGTTCCTGTTTTTTATCAGCATAAAATAAATAGGTTTCAGAATGTACTCACTCAAAGCAGTGATATTGAACGGATATACTTCTACAGGTTTATACAATTTGTATCCCGCGAGCTATATCATCAAAAAACAGGAGATATGGATTATGAAACACCAACCGGGATGGCTTCTTTGTGGAACAGTAGCTTTGATGAACGTGCCGAAGCACTTAATGTACTTTACGATTTATCAATTCTAAATATTGATGATTCTGCAAATGATATGACAATTATCTTCAGCAGACCTCAACCCACCCGTGAAGATGAAAATCTGAGTGGCAATAATATTGTAAATTTCCGTGAAGGTGATATCTGTATTGTATACCCCAGGGAAGATGTAAATGACACTGTTCTGAATAAACAGATCTTGAAAGGCACAATTGTAAAGATAACACCTGAAAAAGTAGAAGTAAGGTTTAGATATAAACAGAAAAATCGGCATTATTTTGAAGATAACCAGTTTTGGGCAATAGAACATGATTCACTCGACTCATCACTTAACAGCATGTATAAGAGTCTTTTTGAATTTATCTCTTCGTCTAAACAGAAAAGAGAGCTACTGTTGGGCATAAAACAACCTAAATGTTCGGCTATCAAACAGGAAAACTCCGATATTAATGATATCTCTTACCCGGAAAACATCATCAATCAAGCTCTAAATGCTGAAGATTATTTCCTGATTGTGGGACCTCCGGGTACAGGCAAGACTTCAATTTTTGCAAGGCGTCTTATTGAGGAATATTACAAAAAGCCTGATGTAAATATCATGGTCATTGCATATACTAACCGCGCTGTGGATGAACTCTGCGGCGCGATTAATGCTGCATTTGGATACAGCGATGGCGATTGCGATAAATATATTCGTGTGGGTAGCGAACTGTCGTGTGACAGTGCTTATCAGCACAGACTATTACAGAGAGTATCAGAAAAAGCTGCGGACAGAGATTCACTTCGAAAGGAAATAAATGACACACGTATATTTATTTCGACACTTGCCTCTATCACAGGCAAGATGGAACTGTTTTCACTCAAACAGTTTCAGATTGCAATTATTGATGAGGCATCACAGATACTGGAACCTCAGATAATCGGACTACTTCCACTGTTTGATAAGTTTATAATGATTGGTGATCATAATCAACTTGCGACAATCGTACTTCAGGAAGAGGAAAAGTCAAGAATAAATGAAACGCAGTTACAGGAAATCGGTATCACTGATTGTCGTGAGTCTTTTTTCGAAAGACTCTTGCGCCGATGTAAGTCTCAAGGCTGGACTCACTCATTTACACAGCTCACTCACCAAGGCAGGATGCATAATGAAATTGCCGCATTTCCGTCAACTTATTTTTATTCTGAAAACCTTTTCCCTGCACTTGACTGGCAAACAGGTGAGTGGAGGTTGAGTAATTCAAATGGCAATCTCTATGATAAGTATATTGCTACGAAGAGAACTATTTTATTTTCAACCGAAAGAAAAGAGATCAATAATATATCAAATAAAATTAACCAAAGTGAAGCAGAAATCATTGCAGAACTTATTGAATCAATTCAAAGAGTTTATAATGATAACAACATAACTTATGACAGCAGTAAGATTGGTATTATTGCCCCATACAGGAATCAGATTGCTCTTATCAGACACAAGCTTTCAGAAGCTCGGATTGATGACTATGAGAATATAATGATTGATACAGTAGAGCGTTTTCAAGGGAGTCAGCGCGATATTATTATTGTTTCCTTCTGTATAAATCAACCGGGACAATTCAGATATTTGTGTAACCTGAATTATGACGGAACCGTAGACCGTAAGTTAAATGTTGCATTAACACGTGCAAGACAGCAACTTTTCCTCGTAGGGAATGCTCAATTATTATTAAAGCACCCTATATATAAATCTCTTGTAAATTTTTACAGTTATAAAACTGTTGTGCTTTAAGTAGAATTGTTATGAATATAATGTTCATTTATTTTCATGACAATTACTTTAAACTTTATTATTATCTTCTAGTTCTGTACAGCAGATACAATTATTGTTAATTCAATAAGTTTTTATGTTAATTCTATGTAATCTAAGTTCCTATATTGAAATATTCTATATATTTATAAAAATACCAAAAAATAAGTGGTCTTATTCCATTTTAATAAAAAGACTTCTTATACAAACACATTTAAAAAAGACTAATAAGCCCACTTTCAATATAAATTAAACAAGCCTGATATTTTTGATTATATTACATTTTAGTGTAAAAAAATAATTCCATGAAAAAGATTACAATTTTCTTATTACTTTTCATCGTTTTTGCAGAATATGCAAAGGCTGAGCAGTTGCCAGATAACAATAACAAATTTGGCATAGGAATCAGTTATGATTTTAATTCTGTTGTTACAGATAGTTTAAAACCCATTGAACTGTCGTTAAGATATAGGTTGAATAACAAACACACCTTTCAAATTTACACACCACTGGCTTTAAAAAAAACAAGCATTCATAATAGTAACGAAACACGTAAAAAAACATTTTATGGAATAGGCGTCGGTTATGATTATACTTTTTACACATATTCACATCTAAATTTATTTACAGGGTTGGATGCTGATTATGGATGGTATAATAACCAATGGGACTTTCATAGGATATATGATGTTTATGATGAAGAATTACCATATAAAACAGAAGACATTTATTTATATTGGGATAAAATTAAAGGAATGTCAATTTCTCCCAATATAGGCATTAGATTTTCAATACTTAAGGTTACAACTGAGTTGAAAATAAGTTTGCCAATAACTGACTTCAGAAAAAAGTCATATTCCATCGCCAAAACTCGAACAGTGCATCTAGGATCATGGACAACATGGGAAGCATATTACCCTGATAAAAACACCCATGATCTCTCAGTTCAATCCAATATTAAATTTAATTTATCATATTATTTTTAAAACTCAATTACTGATTCCTATAATTTACCCTTGCTCGACAATTTTGAAAGTGCACCTAAATTTCAGTCATAAATAATTTACGACAAATATGTCTTTTTTTTCAGTTTTTGTATATTTTTCATATATTTGTGGTTTAAAATCACAGCTATTGGGATCGTTATGAACAACAATCACACAATTCACCATTATTTTTTCATTAGTGCACTGGTCACCATATTTACACTGGGATGTATGTGGGGAGCAATCAATTTGCTAATGATAGGACTTGAAGAAAATTTTCACAGCATCGACTATTCATGGGTTCTGGCACACGGTCATGCAATGGTGTTCGGTTTTGTAGGCCTTTTTATTATGGGCTTTTCTTACCGTGCATTGCCCCACTTTATGAATACCACCTTGTGGAAACCACAACTGGCTATTTCAACCTTGCCACTAATGATCTTTGGCATACTGCTTCAAGCTTATGCGCATGTTATAGCACCCCGTCAACCCTACTTGTTACTTGGGATTTCAGCCGGCATAATACAAATTATTGCTGTCGTAATTTTCGCTCTGGTGATAGCACGAACTATGCAAAGTGCCACTATCAGGGGTAGTAGTGCAGGACTATCAATTGCTGCATTAGGTTGGTTTCTTATCGCTGCAATATTAAATCCGATAATATTCTGGTTATTTGAGTCGACCTCAACTCAGGAGGAGTTTCTCTTTAATGTTTCTTCATTCAACATACCCTATCGCGATATCCAGACACTGGGAATTGCAGTTATGATGATACTTGGTGTATCACTGCACATTTTACCGAATGCTTACGGGTTTAGGGAGCCTACTAAACGATGGAGAAACTTTTTGTTGTGGGGTGTAAACGGAGCCATTCTTTTCGGAGTAATATCTTTCACGACAGGAATGACTACGGGAGTGCATTGGTGGCATGCTGCAAACGGTATTACATATATCATTCTACTTATAGCAGCAATAGGAACTCCAATACAGTTTGGTTTATTTAAAAAAACATCGGTCGGAGTTAGCGACAGAAGTTTAAAGTTTATCAGAGCAGCATACATCTGGTTTATTGTAGCTATGCTACTTCTTACATTTGGTCCCTATTACATGTTTGGAATTTATCTTCCAATGACGGGAGGAGAGAATCCATTTTCTCATGCCTACTTTGGAGCCTATCGCCATGCACTGACCGTCGGCTTTATCATGATGATGATTGTAGGTGTCTCCAGTAAAATTATACCCGGGTTTGCAGGTGTTGATTTCAGGAAAACAAATTCACTTTGGTCTGTTTTTATCCTTCTCAACCTTGGCAATACCTGGCGCATTACTTCTCAGATATTAACCGATTTTTATCCCGAAGCTTTTAGTTTTATCGGTGTCTCAGGTTTTATTGAACTTATAGCCCTTGGATTATGGGGCTACGAAATGATACGTAATATAAAAGCAGGAAAACATATCAGGATAAATTAAGAGGGACTGGTTGAGCATAGATTTTTTATATAAGGTAAAAACTATAGCAATCTTTTTCCTCAAAACTTTTTTTGATAATCACATTTTTTGTACTTTTGCATCATCAAACAGTTTTATTGTCTTATGGTGTAATGGTAGCACAACAGATTCTGGTCCTGTTTGTCTAGGTTCGAATCCTAGTAAGACAACAAACAGCCTCATAATCAACAACATAAGAAAACACAAATGGATGTCGGACTGACTAATAGTTGGTCCGACATTTTTTATGCTATCTTCTTGGGGTTTAATTATATAAAAATCCTTTTTAGAAGCATTTTGAATCACAAAATATACATACAAAATCAGCACCAAGTTCTAACAATCTACTAACCAACTCCTAATATTCCTTATATGAATATGAGGAGATACTGAAGTTGGTAAGACCTTTATAAGACTCAGGTAAGTACTATGTTCGACTGAAAGTAGATTAATTCATTTAAAATTGATGTTTAAGTGACATCTAATTAGATCAATTAACCAGGATTCTTTGCTGGATCAGGCTAATTTAAATACATTTGAAGAGAAAGAAATTTAATCAAAATAAAAATAACATGATCAATAAAAGAAAAGCAACACAGATTGTCAGAGGACAGCATGCAGTAGACGGCGCAGGAGTACGTTTACGAAGAGTCTTGGGAACAAATAATATTACCGATTTCGATCCATTTTTAATGCTCGACGGATTCGATTCAACAGATCCGGATGATTACATAAAAGGCTTTCCCTGGCATCCTCACAGAGGCATTGAAACAATCACCTATCTTGTGAAGGGAAAGATCGAACATGGCGATAGTCTGGGAAACAAAGGTACTATCAACGACTTGGAGTGTCAATGGATGACGGCAGGATCCGGAATTATTCACCAGGAAATGCCAAAAACATCAGATAGAATGCTTGGATGTCAGCTATGGGTAAATATGCCTGCAAAAGACAAGATGAATCACCCGGCTTATGGTGATATCACACAGGATAAGGTTGTAATAACTGAAGAAGAAAATGCGGTAATCAGAATAATAGCAGGTTCTTACAAAGGTAAAACAGGTGTTTTTGAGGGGAAGTATGTTAAAGTGCAATATTTAGATGTTGACTTGGCTCCTGACAGCACATGGATCTATTCTGAAACACCCAATGATGAAACACTTTTTATATATCTGCTGGATGGGACACTCGCTGTGGATGAAAAGTTATCTGATTTTGAAAACAAATCATGCGCTGTGCTTTTTACATCTGCCGATAAAAACGCAACAGAAAACGACAGTGTTGTTGTTCGCTCCGGGAACAAGGGTGCACGATTTGTTCTCCTGGCTGCAAAACCACTTCGAGAGCCGGTTGCGTGGGGAGGTCCGATTGTAATGAATAGTGGCGAAGAACTTGAAACTGCATTTGATGAACTGGACAGAGGTACATTTATCAAACATAAAATATAGTATTTAAAATCGAAGAATTACTTAGAATGGATATCCAATAGCGAAATGGAATGCTAAATCTCTGCCAATATCCGGTTTGAAGACTGTCCATCTTGAACCTTTCGGTAGTGCCGGATTATGCGCTTTCATACCGAAATCGAGCCTGAGTAACAGAAAGTTGAGGTCGAGTCTTACCCCCACTCCATAAGCAACACCAAGTTCCTTATAAAAATCATTAATGCTGAATAGTCCACCCGGCTGATCAACATAATCTTTAATTGTCCATATATTACCTGCATCCACAAAACCGGCCAATTCAATAAGCTTGGTAATCTTACGGCGATACTCTACACTGAAATCGAGTTTTACCTCCCCTACCTTGTTACCAAAATCATGCAGAGCAGAATCAGCACTATACGTTCCGGGGCCTAAAGTTCTCGTGCTCCACCCTCTTACACTGTTAGCACCACCACCAAAATAGCGCTTTTCGAAAGGAAGAATATCAGAGTTACCATAAGGTATTGCAACTCCTAAAGAGAAATGAGCGGCAATGGTTCTCCTGTCATCAAAAGAGTACATGGGAGCAATATCAAAATCACCTTTAACATATTCCGAATAGGGAATTTTAAAAAAAGCTTCCCTACCATCTTCGTCCTTTTCACCAGCACCAAGAGTTGTCGCCAGACGTGGCAACCAGCCGGCCAATTCAATTCCTGAACGAATTCTGAAAGGCACTTCGGGCATGTCTCCTCTGGATATACGATTATAGTTGGTATAAGTTATATTGTAAGCCGATCTAACGATGAGCTGTTCATCATAACTATATCGAAGAATTGGATTTACCTCATCACTAAGGTAGAGATCCTTGAATCGCTGTGATGCCCATGGCATACGTACATAGGTTATACCAACAGGCTCAAGCACATTGAGCAGTTTCCACTCCATTGCCGACCACTGGAATCGTGTTGACAGGTTAAAGAATTGTCTCAGATACTCCGGTCGTTTCTGGAAGTTAGTACCAACAGAAAATTCTGTTGATGCAGAAGGCTGATCCCTTAATTGCTGTAACAACCATGGTAGCAGTAGCTGCGGAATTGAGAGAAATGCTTCTGCTCCATATTCATAGTAGCTGTTATCAATAAGGTCTAAGCTGTCGGAACTTATGAACTCATATGCAGCATTAAGTCTGAATCTAAATGTTTCACCTGCTTTAAAAAAGTTACGGTGTTCATATGTTATATTACTTGCAATACCCAGGTCTCCTGCCGAGTTAGTTCCGTCTACCCCAAACTGCATGTAATGAACATTTCCCGGGTATAGTGTTATTTTAGAATCAATCAGAGATGAGTCATTTCTTTCTATTGTTGTAAGGTTAATGAAAGTCTGGTTAATTGCAGCCATGCTATTCAGAGATGAATATGTTCTTTCTACAATTCGGTCAGAATATAGTCGCCCCGGTCTTAAAAAGGTATTATAATAAACTGCTCTTGGTTTCAGGAATGGTTCTCTTTCTGATACAATCTGAATACCTCTGTACATAGTTGTATCCAGCAAATTATACTTTGTTGAGTCGTTTATAATATCAGGATCAACCCCATTGATAACTGTTACAATACCAATATTGTATCGTTTGTGAATAGGTGAATCCTCCGGAGTATTCAGAGAAAGAGTAATATCAACCTGATTTTCACCTACTGTAGTATCTGCAAGAAAATAAAAGTTGTCTTTCGAAAAATTATAATAGCCCCTGTTCCTTAAGGTAGTGGCCATATTCACTCTACCCTGTTCAAGTACAGAGAGATCGAAGTTATCACCCTCTTTAATAATATCTAATCGATTAGCTTGTCTCAGTATATTATATATAGTGGTATCTACTGAGTTAATTGTATCATTAAACAGACGTATCCTATGTGGTTCATGACCAATAACATCATATATAACATTTGCTTTTTTATTCTCTTTTACAAAAGTTGTATCAACTTCTGCATTAAGATATCCCTTATTATTAAGATGAAGACGAATCTGTTCAGCTGACACCAATACAAGCTGCTCATTGAATAATACAGGTGGTTCACCATATCTGAGCAACTGGCGATTCAGCCAGGTAGAATCATTTTCAGGTATATTATACATATGTAGTTTCCACTTTCCAACAATGGGTATGGATGAGTTGGGCTTTTGCCTCAGATAAGGTTTAAGGTCTGAAGAACCAATACCTCTGACATCAGAATTGATATCTACTTTATTAAGCAGATAGCTTCCTTCTGGTACTTTCTTAGTAACATCGCAAGCTGCGAATATAATTATCACTACTAATGAAAGCAGAAACTTATTCAAATGTCTATTAATCATCTTCTTTAGGTCTGATAAATCTAAAATTAAAAAGGTCTCTTAGTGAATGCGCCTCTTTTGTTACAACAACACCAACACCCTGAGTAGTGGGGGTTCGACTGTAGAATCTTTCGTTTGCCCTGTTAAAAGCTCGTAACATAAGCCACGTATTTAAATCGTATTCTAAATCGAACTCACCCATAAAAGCCTGTTGAGAAGCCATCATGCTATTATCACCGTAACTGAGATTTGTTGACATCCTCAATCGGTTATTCAGCAACCGGGTTGACACATCAAGTCCCATTCTGACATTATCCAGAGTACCATCAACCGATTCGAGATTTGTGCTGACTGACCAGTTGTCGTTCAATGCACTGGAGAAAAGTGCATCTAGTCCACGCGACAATGTACTGGCTGCAAATTTAGTAAATACGGATGATCCAAAATTGAGATCCGGTGATCCTTGAGAAGGTATAAAGCTTCCTGTTGTTGCCAGATAGGCAAACTGCAGAATCTTGGTTTCTTCGTCGCTAATGAAACTGTTAACTCTCTGTTGAATATCATTAGAGCTTTCAGGCAGTTCAATGTCATATTGCAAATCCATTCCTTCGAGATTACCCCTTATTTGTAGTAAGGCATTAACAGGCACACGAGTATTTGCAAGCTCTGTTGTAAAAGTAGGACTCAAAGCAGTCAGATCTGCTCTCACAGGAAGATATGCAATAATGTTGAACTGTGTATTCATAGGGTCACCTTCCATTGTAAGTCTGCTGCCCTCGCGGATATTAAAATCGACTGTACGAAGATTTTGTAGATTATAATGAAATTTCCCTTTATTTATTTCATAATCACCATACAATCTTACAGGAGGAGTTGATTTGGAGTTGAAGTTGATATTCAGCTCTCCCTCACCATTAACCTCTATAGCGTTTCCGGTCGTAGGGTCAAGCAGTACAGATAGCTCCAGCATAGGATTCAGATCAACTGTGGCCCTCATGATAATTGGAATTGCAGATTTTACTTTAGTGTTTGTAAGGTTTAATTCCTCATCCCTTCTTCTCAGAAAAGCAAGTGAGTCTGACTGATGAGTATTTATATAGATAATACCACTATACTCTGTAGCCTGAGCTGTTTGAGGAAGCATAACCGTTACCTCAGATGCACTTCTGGTGGTTACGTTTCCATCTCCATAAATCCCCATAGGAGAACCAGTGACACTCAGGTTACCAGAAAGTCTCATATCTCCATAAACCATAAGATCAGTACGGTTTTCGTTATTAAGGAGCATAAAATCATCCAGAGTAATACCTACAGTGTAAATCATTCTGCCAAAATTAGTATGGGATAAACTCAGATTCAGCGTTGCTGTTTTATTATTCTGGTCACGGATTACCAGATTCTCTAAACCAACATTGTCTTTTTTGATCTGAACTGTGTCTGACAGATAGTATGTTACATTCGTGTATGCAACTTTTATCTCACCATCTTCAATTCCAAGCCATCCTTCAGTTACTGGCTCAGAGAGACTTCCTGTTATTTTTATGTTTGAGTTTACCCGACCGGAGATCTTACTTAAAGAGCTCACAGTCAGCGGCTGTAGTGCATACAGCTGAAACTCTTCCATAGTTACTGTTACGTCCATTGGCAGAGGACTCTCGCTTCCCGTTGGCACATAACCTTTTATTTCAAGATTTCTTTCCCCATCCTTTATGAGGTAAGCATCGAGATTCAAACCAGAATAGATCTGATCCCAATCACCCTCAATTATTAGTGATCCAATAGTATCGTTATGAACTGTGATATTTTCAATCCTAAGATCCTCTGTAATAATCATTGGCGTTTCAAGTGCCTGACGAATAGTGATTCCTCCGTTTATAGAACCGGCGAAATTAGATATATTCAACGCAGTGAGAATATTTGCAAGTTCTGTATTATTAAAGTATATGCGCAAATTATCCGCTTCACTTTTAGAGGCTATACCATCAATTCCCAACAATAACATCTGATCCTCTGTAATACCGAAATTGGTTATACTAATCCGATCTTTATTGTATACAATAGCTGCATCATTGATATCAATTTTATTCCCATTGAAGTCAATTGTTGAAGGGTGTATTCTTATATTTGATGCAAGATCATTATTTAAATCACGATCAAATCCCATTGAGATTAAAAGGTTGCCTTTTGCACTACTGCTGCTTTTTTCAACATCAAAGGTAAGATTGTTTATTATTGAATCATTAACAGCATCAGTTCTAAGTATAGCATTTATAAAACCATTGCTCTGAACAAGATATGTGTTGAGGTTTACGCCAATTCCATCACCTTTGTTGTTTAGATCAACTCTGGTCTCCCTTATATCACTATTACCGAACATAATACGCGGTATATGAGCATTTAATTGTATTGTGTTACCGACAGTCATATCAACACTTCCGTTTATATTTGCCTGTTCAACATTATAAAATGGCAGACCAAATGTGTATGAGAAATCCTCAGTATTATTAAGGAGAATATTAAATTTGAAATTGTTATTACCGGGAATCAGATTTCTTGAATTTATATTTTCAGTATAATTGTAGTTATCACTGTCTGCTGATTCTGAATGCAAATCTTCAGATATAGCTATTAAAGAGGGAAGATGTGGATGCAATACTTGCTTCAACTCCTTTGCTATTGTTGAAAAATAGTAATCACCGATCAGTTCGGCTTCCATAAATGAAGACATAATCTGCAGTCTTTTACCTTCACCTGTATCGGAAAGTGCCTGCAAATATATTGGACCGGGGTTATATATGAAATTGCTGTCAACAATTGAACTGTTTTTAATAACCAGTGTGCCTGCAATATCATCAATTGTTGTTCCTTTCATATTTGCCTCTATCTGTGTTGTCATAATAGGTGTTTTCCATGACTTCATCTGAATAAAAGGGTTCAGATTTAGTCTTTGCACATTTCCATTGACTATGAATCCCAAGCTATCTCCAAATGTAATATCACCAGTTATATCAAACTGGTTCAATGGTGAATCCATTTTCAGGTTTGCAGAAACATTATTGCCGGCATATAGACCATTGAAATTTATGTCGTTATAAAGATAGTCGTTGTAAATTAATGCCTCGACAACTCCCTCAGCAGAGACTGTAAGTACATCCTCCTTAGGAATGATCACCTTAGTTTTTGCACTTAATGTAGCATTACCAACTCCTGCACCCTCTCCTATTATATTGGAAACATTAAAGTTGTCGACTGTAACCGGACCCTCGAAACTTAGGAAACTAAAACTATTCGTAATTCTGCCTAAGCCGTTCAATGAGACATCTCCCTGCTCAGTATTGATGTAACCATTATAATTGAAACCTCTGAGTTTGCCTATTGCCTGAAGTTCAAGGTTCAGATTTCCAAGTGCAGTTAACTGTGTGGGTGAGACATATTCCGCAGCCCAGACCTGTATGATTGACTCAAGATCTGACTGGGAAACATTCATATTTCTGACATCTACTCTTAAATCACTCTTTTCAAAGTCACTGTAATCCGATATCATACCTGTAATATCGAAATATGTATCAGAACCGTATTGCAATGTAAACTTGTTAAGATTTGCAGAAGGTAATTGCCCGTCAGCAACTATTTCAAAAGAGAGCTTCTCTTTCAGATCGGCAACAGGATAGTAGAATTTCCCAATATCTTTTGGATCTATCTGATCGCTTATCAAATTGAGTGAGAATTCTTTGGTCTCGGTATTGAAGCTGGCACCATTAATTTGAATATCTGAATTATTTAAACTAATCTGAACATAATCGCTTTCCAGTTGCTTCCCCTTACCGGTAACATTTGCTTTAAGGTTATTCAAATATAACCCGGAGTTGTTCTCTACAAAGCTCAAAATATCAATATTAGCTTTCATATCACCAATACTTTGAAAATATGCGTTGGCTTTGAAATTGAAGTTGTAGACGCTGAAATGGTTTACGTTGAACTGACCGGGTGTTTCAGGTTCTGAGAGTATATTATAGTTTATAGTTCCATTTTTTAAAATTATATCTTCTCCTGTAATTAACATTGAATCCTTTTCCTTTTTAACAACAAGAGTATCTTTTTCAGATGTAAATGCATCAATAATAAACTGGAAATTGAAAGGTTCTTCAGCTGTATTACGATATACATTGGCTTTAAAATTCTCAATACCCGTTTTTTGTACTGTAAGTCTGTTTCGAAGAAGATCCAGAGCTCTTATTCTTGCACTTATTCTATCTGCATAGAACAGAGTATCTTGCTTCTGATCCTCAACATATAAACCATTTAACTCTACAGTATTAAAGAGGCGAATACGGATACCATCGAGACTGGCATTTGTCCCTATTGCAGGCTCCAGCTTTTCCAATGCGTAACCGGCAGCCCATTTCTGTATGGGTGGAAGACTAAATGTAATGAAGAGTACTATATTAAGCAATATAATACTTATTACAACAATTGCTAGAATACGTGCTATTTTTTTTGCCAAACTGAGCTACTTGAAATTATGACACATTTAACTCTTCTTTAATGCAATATTACAAAAAAAGGCTTTAAAAGTGGGACTGGAGAACCTTTTTAACCAAAAAAAGGTTTATTTGGGGTTTTTCCACAAAAGTGAACTGTCACCATAGCTAAGAAATCTGAAATTATTTTGCAAAGCATATTCGTATATTGTTGTCCAGTAACCTCCTACGAAAGCTGAGACAAGTAGTAACAGAGTGCTTTGAGGCTGATGAAAGTTGGTTATCAATGCATCCGGATAGTGAAAATTATAACCTGGTGCAATAAGTAAACGTGTTGCTGAAATAAGCTGATCTTGTTCGGTATTCTCCAAATAATCAAGAATGGCACGAAGTACAATGTAGGGATCTTCATTTTCATCTTCTTCGTAAGGCTCCCATTGATTTACAGATAGCTTGTACGGTTCTGTATCTGGATTAGTCCTAAGCTTTTTACCGATATAGTACAAACTTTCTACTGTACGCATAGAGGTAGTACCAACTACGATAATATCACCTGTGTGGTTAATGATTTTCTCAATTGTTTCCCTTGGGACGGATATAAATTCAGTATGCATTTCATGCCCTGCTAAATTGTCTGATTTAACAGGCTTAAAAGTACCAGCACCAACATGAAGAGTAACCTCAGCTGTTTTTACACCTTTGGCAGCTAACCCCTCCATCACCGCGGGTGTGAAGTGAAGACCTGCAGTTGGAGCTGCGACAGACCCTTCCACATGAGAATAAAGAGTTTGATATGTCTCATCATCTTTCTCTTCGGCTGGCCTGTTAAGATATGGGGGAATAGGAAGTTTGCCTGCGACTTCGAGCAACTCGGAAAATGTAACATCACTGTTATCCCACGTGAACCTTACTATTACATCTGAGCCGTTTCTATTTGACATTTCTGCCATATCTATCTTCTGAGCATTAAGAACCACTCTTAATCCCTTTATATCAATTTCCATTGACAACAGATCTTCTTTCCATTTTTTTGCATTACCTATCATGCAAATCCATGAGCATTCACCTTTCTGCTGAAAATTCATTATATAATCTTTCGGACTGAATGGAGAGAGACAAAATATTTCAATATTCGCGCCTGTTGCTTTCATAAAATGAAGCCTGGCATGAATTACTCTTGTATTATTGAAGATAAGGAGACTGTTACCGGGCAGCTGATCAGGTAGTGATGAAAAATTGCTAGAGCTTAGTTGTGAATCTTTATAAATTAAGAGTTTGGAAGAATCTCTCTGTGGCAAAGGGTATTTCGCAATCTTTTCATCTGGTAAAGTATAGTTGAAATCTGATATTTTAATATTTTGTACGACTCCTTTTTTCATTTTTTTAGTATCGAAAAATCTATTTTCATATTAATTAGCGCATTTATTCCGCAAAAATAGTCAACTTTGCAAGACACTACAAAATTAAACACCAAAACGGACTTTTTAGCTATGATGAACTATAAATATCTGGTATCATAACTGCAACAATTTGGTGATATATAGTGAATAACAAAAATGAAGAAAATATCTACAGGAGACAGAGTCAGATTCCTCAACAGTATTGGCGGAGGAGTAGTAAAAGGATTTCAGAACAAGCAGGTTGTAATTGTAGAAGATGAGCATGGGTTTGATGTTCCTGTGCTAATATCTGAATGCGTGGTTGTGGAATCAGCTTCGGACAATAAAATGGGAAGTTTTTCAGATGAAGGCAACTTTCAGGAAGAGATATTAAAAGGTACAAAACAACAACTTGAAGATTCATTGCCTGATGTGAGAATAAGTGAGTCATATCAACCTGAAGAGACTGTTGAAGGTGAAAAGATTACAGCCTGTATAGCATACTTGCCTGTTGACCCTAAAAACCTTTCAACTACCAGGTATGAATGTTATTTTGTGAACGACAGTAACTATTTTCTCTTTTTCAATTATATGAACCGTGAGAATAATAGCTGGAAAAGCAGGTATAACGGTATAGTAGAGCCAAATACAAAAATATTTCTTGAGGAATTTGGTAAAAATGAATTAAATGAAATAGAGAAGATTGCTGTACAGTATATCGCATTTAAGCATAACAAGACATATAAGTTTAAAAATCCATGTTCAGTAGAGCTGCGTATTGATACAGTAAAGTTTTATAAGTTACACAGTTTCAGGGAGAACGATTATTTTGAAGATAATGCAATTATATATTACATTATAAAGAATGATATCCCCGAACGAGAATTGCTTATTTCTGCAGGTGACCTTGAACAGGCTATGAAAGAGAAAGAGATCTCTGAAAGAAGACCGACGAAAGAACCTATAAGAAAAAGAAAAAGTGACCCGGTAATAGAAGTAGACCTGCATATTAATGAATTAATTGATACAACTGCTGGCATGAATAATGCTGACATACTTGAATATCAAATGAACAAATTCAATGATGTCATGAAGGAGAATATAAAAAACAAAAACCGGAGAATTGTATTTATACATGGGAAAGGAGATGGTGTACTCAAAACAGCATTATTAAAAGAATTGAAGAAAAACTATCCATCTTGCTACTACCAGGATGCCTCTTTTCAGGAGTATGGTTATGGAGCAACAATGGTTATAATTAAATAAACTGAAATTGAAATGATAAAAAGAGTATTGTTAATAGTTCTTTCGGCTGTGATTCTAACCGGCTGTGATGTAGTAAACAAAATTGGAGGAGCCTACCAGCTGGCTCAAAGTGAGTATCGATATAATTCACTTTCCAATATCCAGCTGGCAGGAATAAATATTGGTAATGCTTCAGCAATATCACTTTCCAATCTGGCATCTATATCTACAATCTTATCAGGCAGTAACTCAAGGCAGAATATACCATTCAGCATGACTTTGAATATGGATGTGACTAATCCTAATACAAGAGCTGCTTTTCTTGATGCACTGGATTATTCAATTTCTATTAATGAACTGGAGTTTGTTGAGGGTAAAATGGATATCCCTATCAGAATTCAACCGGGTGAAACGGTTGTGGTTCCTATACCAATAAGCGTTGACCTTAAAAGTATAATAAACAGATATTCACAGGAAAGAGTGGCAAGTGAGATGAGTGGATTTCTGGGAATTACTCCAAATGAGACAACTGTTACAGTTAAATTATGGCCCAAATTGAGTGTGGGTAACACTCTTATTAAGGTTCCGGCTGCTATACCAGTTGAATTTAAATTTGGTGGGAGATAAAATAATTGATTAGCTACAGCCCTTTTAAAATGTAAGGCAAAACAGTATCTTTGCATTTTAAAACAGATAAGAAAGATGCAGAAACCCTCTATTCCAAAAGGTACTCGTGATTTTTCGCCCGTAGAGATGGCGAAACGTAATTATATTTTTGATACAATCAAAGAGGTTTACAGAATTTATGGCTTCAGTCAGATTGAAACACCTGCAATGGAAAACCTGTCTACTCTGATGGGAAAATATGGTGAAGAAGGTGACAAATTGCTTTTTAAGATACTTAACTCAGGTGATTTCCTCAAAGATGTTAATCATGATGATATTACTGAAGGGAGCTCTGTAAAAACAGCTAATAAGATTTCTGAAAAAGGACTGAGATATGACCTTACAGTGCCTTTTGCAAGATATGTTGTTATGCACAGAAATGAGATAACATTCCCGTTCAAAAGGTTTCAGATTCAACCTGTTTGGCGAGCTGACAGACCTCAGAGAGGCAGATATCGTGAATTTTTTCAATGCGATGCTGATATAGTGGGTTCAGACTCTCTTTTAAATGAGATTGAACTTATCCTTATTATTGATGAGGTTTTCTCTCGATTGGGAATTAATGTATCAATAAGGATAAATAACAGAAAGATACTTTCAGGTATAGCAGAGATAATTGGTGAGTCCGAAAAAATAACTGAGTTTACGGTAGCTATTGACAAGCTTGAAAAAATTGGTCTTGAATCAGTAAACAAAGAGCTTGCTGCTTCTGGATTCACAGAGGAATCCATAAATAAGCTACAGCCTATTTTAAAACTTAGCGGATCTACTAAAGAGAAAACTGCCCAGCTTACTGAAATTTTAGCTGAATCAGAAATTGGTTTGAAAGGTGTGGCAGAGATGGATTACCTACTGGATAAATCTAAAGCCATTTCATTGAAGAATGAAGTTGTACTAGACTTAACATTGGCACGTGGTTTAAATTATTACACAGGTACAATTATTGAGGTTAAGGCTCTGGACGCTGAAATGGGAAGTATTACCGGTGGAGGCAGATATGATAATCTAACGGGTATTTTTGGAATGCCCGGTGTTTCAGGGGTTGGCATTTCGTTTGGCGCAGACCGCATTTATGATGTACTGACACAATTGAATCTGTTCCCTGAAAATCTTACTCACTCTACAGAGCTGATGTTCGTGAATTTCGGTGAGAAAGAGGAAAACTATATCTTACCATTGATCACCAGTCTGCGAGGATCTGGAATACGCAGCGAGCTTTACCCTGATGCTGCTAAAATGAAGAAACAGCTTACCTATGCCAATAACAACAATATACCTTTTGTTGCAATGGTTGGTGAAAATGAGATGAAAAACAATACAATCTCCTTAAAGAACATGAAAACAGGGGAACAAAAAAGTGTCTCTCTTCAAGAAATCAAAGATATAATTAAAGGTCACTGACAGAATCCTGTGACTTATTGAGATTAGTGTATTAAAAAAAATGCTTAAGTTTTTACTTAAGCATTTTTACTTCTACAGCGTTCATTCCTCTTGGTCCCTTCTCTAACCGAAAGGTTACCATATTATTTTCTCCTATACCATATTCGGCATTACTTCTATGGAAGAAGTATTTATTTGGGCTATCAGATTCTTTAATAAATCCAAAACCTTTAATTTCATCATAAAATTCAACTATGCCTGTAGGATCACCTTTATCCTCAATTTCTTTTGGAGGAATTGAGATTTCAATATCTTCAAGTTCGATTTTGTCTACCAAATTGGGCTCGGGACGCTCATCTGTAATAACACCATAGGGATCTACATATGCTATCATGTCTTCAAAGGTATCAGTAGGTTTAAGTTTTCGCTCTTCTCTTCTTTTCTGTTTCTCTTTTCTTTTCTGCTGTTTATTCTTTTCTATTTCTCTTTTACTAAATGAATTTGATTTTGCCATATTTTGTTTTTAATATTATGTGTACAAATGTAACTAAAAATACCCACTTTATCAAGCAAGTAGAAATCAACAACTATAATTTGAAAATTCGGATAGATAAATTTTTATATAAAATGGGTAGGAAATATATTTTTATAGTCTCTCAAAAAGCACTTTCTTTGCACAAATTTAATTCGAATGCTAAGTATTGAAAATCTAAGCGTTGAATTTGGTGGTTTTACTCTACTCGACAATATATCATTTGTGTTAAATAGAAATGAAAGAGTAGCGTTAACCGGTAAGAATGGGGCGGGCAAATCTACCTTGTTGAAAATAATGGCCGGATTGCAGAAGCCTACCAAAGGAAACGTTTCTGTTCCAAAAGATGCTACCATTGGCTATTTGCCACAACAGATGAAGCTCAATGACAGTCGCACTGTTTTTGAGGAAGCCTCTCTGGCATTTGACCATTTAAAGAAAATGGAAAGAGATCTGGAGTATCTACATAACCAATTGGCAGAGAGGACTGATTACGAATCGGAAGCTTATCATAAAATAATAGAAAGAGCAACTGATCTGCAGGAGTTACTGCAGATGTCAGGGATTCACAATTTTGAGGCTGAAATAGAGAAAACTCTTTTGGGCTTAGGTTTCAAGAGAGCTGATTTTAACAGACCAACCGGTGAGTTCAGTGGTGGCTGGCGAATGAGAATTGAGCTTGCAAAAATACTTCTACAGGCACCTGATGTTCTTTTGCTTGATGAGCCTACTAACCACCTTGATATAGAATCTATCCAATGGCTGGAGAATTTTTTAAGTACTCATGCTAATGCAGTAATGCTGGTTTCACACGACCGTGCATTTCTGGATGCTGTGACCAATAGAACTATAGAGATTTTACTGGGTGACATCCATGATTATAAGGTAAATTACTCCAGATATGTTGAATTACGTAAAGAGAGACGTGAACAGCAGATCAGAGCCTTTGAGAATCAACAGAAACAGATTAAGGATACTGAGGAATTTATAGAACGTTTCCGTTATAAACCCACAAAATCAAATCAGGTTCAGTCGAGAATCAAACAACTTGAGAAGATTGAAAGGATTGAAATTGATGAGGTTGACAATTCAAGACTTAACCTGAAGTTCCCTCCCTCACCTCGTTCGGGATCTTACCCAGTTATAATGGAGGATATTTCGAAATCATATGGTGATCATCTTGTTTTTAAAAATGTTACACTCACTATTGAACGTGGAGAAAAGATAGCGTTTGTAGGAAAAAATGGAGAGGGAAAGTCCACTCTGGTAAAATGTATAATGAACGAGATCGATTTTGAGGGAAATCTTACACATGGTCATAATGTAAAGATAGGATATTTTGCTCAAAACCAGGCTCAGATGTTAAACGAAGAGAGGACTGTCTTTGAAACCATTGATGATGTAGCAGTAGGTGATATCCGCACCAAAATAAGAGATATCCTGGGTGCCTTTATGTTTGGAGGAGAGGCCTCTGATAAAAAGGTTAAGGTATTATCGGGGGGAGAAAGGAGCAGGCTTGCTATGATACGCTTGTTGCTTGAACCGGTTAATTTGCTTATTCTTGATGAGCCTACAAATCATTTGGACCTGGCTTCAAAGGATGTATTGAAAAAAGCTATCCGTGAATTTGATGGCACTGCAATTATTGTATCGCATGATCGTGATTTTCTTGATGGACTTGTAAACAAGGTGTATGAGTTTGGTGGTGGCAGGGTAACAGAGCATATTGGAGGTATTTATGATTACCTTTCTAAAAAGAAATTGGAAAGCCTGCAGCAGCTGGAGCTTTCAGTTTCTACTACTCAATCATCTGATTTATCAGAGAAAGCAGAACAGAATACAGAAACTTCAAATAAATTATCTTACCTGATACAGAAGGAGCAGAACCGTAAACAGAGAAAACTTGAAAGAGAAATAGAGGAGGTTGAAGATAATATTGAAAATTTAGAAAATGAGATCTCTAAACTTGAGGCTGAACTTGCTACGCCCGAAGGTGCTGCAGATACAGAAAAACTACAAAAGTATCTCGAGACTAAAACACAACTGGAAGGCTTTATGAGTAAGTGGGAAAAGTTAACATTAGAGTTAGAGAATTTTATAAGATAAATTGTTTATAACATATGGCTAGATTAAGTAAATTCATTTTAAACAAATTAATGGGATGGAAAGCTATTGATACATTTCCAGAAGTACCCAAATGTGTGATTGCTGTAGCACCTCACACCAGTAACTGGGATTTTGTGGTTGGTAAGCTTGCTTATTCATCCTTGGGCCGACAGGCAAATTTCCTTATTAAAGCAGAATGGTTTGTCTTTCCTTTTAACATCTTCTTCAGGAACATTGGAGGTATACCTGTAAACAGAGATCGTAACGAATCTCTAACTACCAAACTTGCAAGAGAGTTTCAGAATCGTAAGTGGATGCATCTGGGGATTACTCCAGAAGGGACCAGGAAGCCTGTGAAAGAGTGGAAGAAGGGTTTTTATTTTATTGCTTTAAAAGCTAATGTACCAATTCTGCTAGTTGGTCTTGATTATGCAAAAAAAGAAGCTAAAGCATTGGATCTTTTTTATCCGACAGGTGACTATAAAAGTGATATTGTGAAAATTAAATCCTATTTTAAAAACATAAAAGCAAAGAAGCCTGAGAATTTCATACCCTGATATTGTAGGCTACTCTTCGAAATCAAGAGTCAGCTGTATTGCCCTATGTGGATAAGAAGATAATTCAGAATCTGATTTTTTAAGGGTTAGGCCCATTAAACGTATCTTCTTTTCCTCTATATCATTTACCTGCAATAACAACTCTTTACCAAGTTCAAATAGCTTCTCATTGCTGTTTACATAATAGTTGACAGTTTTACTCCTTGTAATCTGTGTAAAGTCGGCATACTTCACCTTCAATGTAACAGTTTTTGCAAGAAATTTACGCTTTTGTGCCCTACGATGTACTTCATTTGCAATTTGATCAAGTGAACCAAGGATATCGACTATCTCATCCAGGTCATCCATAAATGTAACCTCTGCGCCTAAAGATTTACGAACTCTTTCCGATTCTACTTCTCGGTCATCTATTCCTCTTGCAAAATGCCAGTATGTGCTTCCTGCTTTACCAAACTCTTTCACAAGATCTAGTTCGGACCACTGCTTTAAATCATAACCGGTTCGGATCCCCAGCTCAACCATACGTTTGGCAGTTACCTTTCCTACACCAAAGAATTTGTCGATAGTTAATTTCTCTACAAATGCTTCTGCTTTTTCTGGTTCGATTACAAACAATCCGTCAGGCTTTCTGTAATCTGATGCTATCTTAGCCAAAAATTTATTATAAGATACTCCTGCAGATGATGTTAAATGAGTTCGGTTATAGATTTTTTGTTTGATCTCTTTAGCTATTAGAGTAGCAGAACGGGCTCCCTTATTATTTACAGTGACGTCCAGAAAAGCTTCATCAAGTGACAGTGGTTCAACCATTGAAGTATATTCATGAAAAATTTGCATTATCTGGTTAGAAACATTACGATATACATCAAATCTTGGTGGCACAAAAATAATATTGGGACATTTACGAAGTGCAGTTACAGAAGGCATTGCAGAATGGACACCATATCTCCTGGCTTCATAACTGGCAGCTGCTACAACACCTCGTTTTTCACCATAACCTACAGCAAGGGGTTTACCGCGATAATCAGGGTTATCGCGCTGTTCAATGGATGCATAAAACGCATCCATATCGATATGGATTATCTTTCGGTTCACTAAACAAATATTACCTCATAAAGCATGTGCGAGGTGCATTTAACATAATTCAAATATAAGGTTAATTTATTATATTTCAAATATATTAATCACATTTCACTTCGAGAATATCATTAATATTGGTAGTAAATTCCCTTGAAAGATGATTACGGTGCATCTTAAACGTTTTTGCATCCATAGAAGCCAGCCTCACTCCTCCTTTTGTTCTATGATTAATTCTATCTACAGCATCCATAAGACGCTCATGACGAGGATCAGAATTCATTTCGGGAAAAAGCGCTGGTTGAAGATTAATTGTATCGATAAAATCGTAAAGTGTTACTCCTGCTCTTTTATAATGTCTGTGAGGTTCATAAATCTGTTTTAATCCTGCCACCACAAAATCAACTATTTCTAGAGTTGATGAGGTTGGAAATGGGAGTCTGACTTCTACACTACGAGCAATTTGTTCTTCACTATCCTTATAGAAGTTTGTTTGAAGAAAGATCAGCATACGGCGGCAAAGTGATTGCTGTGCTCTTACTTTGGCGGCAGCAAGGGAGGTAAAAGTGATTAAACGCTCTTTCACCTCATCAAAAGTGTCATACTCTTTTTCAAAGGTACGGGTAACGGAAAAGCTCTTTGCTTTCTCAAGCTCTACTATATCTATTGAGGGAATTCCTTTGAGCTCACGCTGAAGATTAACTCCTGTGATTGTCATGTTTTTACGAACCCATGACTCAGGCAGCTGAATAAAATCAATGGCTTTGGTTACTCCTATTGCATTAAGCTTCATTGCACTCTTTCTGCCTACTCCCCAAATATCCGCAACAGGCAACCACTTTAGTGCTTTCAGACGCTTCTCGTCACTATCTATCACATGACAACCCCCTGTTTGTGATGGATATTTCTTTGCAATGCGATTGGCTATCTTTGCCAGTGCTTTTGTTGGAGCGATGCCGATACCTACAGGTATTCCTGTCCACTGCCATACTTTATCCTTCATCTTAAGACCGTACCCTCTCATATCTTCTTGAATACCTGAAAGATCAAGAAAACACTCATCTATGGAATAGACCTCCTGATTTGGTGTAAAACCTGCTAGGACAGACATTACTCTTCGGCTCATATCACCATAAAGAGCAAAATTAGCTGAATAGACCGCTACATTGTGTTTCTTGAACAGATCTGCTGCTTTGAATGCAGGCACACCCATCTCAATACCTACTTTCTTGGCTTCACTGCTACGGGCAATAACACACCCGTCGTTATTGGAAAGAACAACAACAGGTCTGCCTATTAAAGAGGGGTTAAATACCCTTTCGCACGATGCATAAAAATTATTGCAATCTATCAGCGCTACCATTACAGTATCTTATTTGGTTAATATTTATCTATCCATGCCTTCTAATGGAGAAAATTATAATTCCCCATATAAGAAGTGTATTCTCAGAAGTTATGGTTATAGGTTTATATTGGGGATTAGATGGCAGTAATTTGCAGACTCCCTTTTCAATATCTATCCTTTTTACAGTAAATTCTCCATCCATATAGCAGAGGGCTATCTTACCATGGGACCACTCTTCTGCTTTATCCACAACAAGCAGATCTCCATCATTGAAATCTTCATTCATTGAATTACCCTTAACCTTTGCATAGAAAGTAGCTTCGGGATGTCTGATTAGCAGTTTATTCAAATCAATACGCTCGCTAACAAAGTCATCCACATTAGTGAACGGACCGGCAGAAGCCTCTCCGGCTAAAGGAATATTTAGCTCAGAAAATTCCGGCTTGTAAATATCCAGTTGTGATGATATGAACACCTTTTTCATATAGCAAATGTACGTAAAATTAAGAGAGCTTATATCTTAATAATTTCGAACTTAGCATTTCTTAATCGTTTAAATTTTAGGATTAATTAAATTTAGAGGTTATTTTTTTCGCAACAAATTCGTAACATCCAAATTATAATGGCTACATTTGCAATGAGAGATAGAACTGAAGGTCATATAGTTCATTATCCCATTGAACAAAAGTATAACCCGAAAATTTAGGTTTGATATGAATATTAACAAAAGTAGTATGGTTAAGTCGCTCAGACTTATCTCAACAGACAGGCAAAGAACAAATATACTTCGTGCGTGGGAACAAAAAACGATTGCTTACCTTGTGCAAAAGATACCCTCTTGGATATCATCTGACGGACTTACCGCTATCGGTTTTTTTGGAAACTTAATGGTTGCAACCAGTTTTGTTCTGGGGGCTTTTTACAGCAGATACTGGATGCTCCTATCCTTGTTAGGATTTATTGTAAACTGGTTTGGAGATTCGCTTGATGGCCGAATTGCCTATTATCGTAACAAGCCTCGTAAATGGTATGGATTCTCATTGGATGTTACTGTAGACTGGGTTGGAACAATACTTATAGGTACAGGTTTTATAATTTATGCTCCCGGTGTATGGAAACTAGCAGGATTCTTTTTTGTTGTACTGTATGGATGGGAAATGATTACAGCACAACTGCGATATAAGATTGGCGGACAATATTCTATTGACTCAGGAATCTTCGGACCAACCGAGGTGCGTATTGCAATAGGTTCAATTATTCTACTTGAAGTTTTTGTGCCCGGCACCATACAGTACCTGGCAACTGTTGCTTGTATATTCCTGTTAATATCAAATCTTGTTGAGTGGCGTAAACTTCTCAAGTTGGCTGATGAAAGGGATAAAGCTGACCGCATTTTAAAAGAGAAAGAGCGTAAAGCCATGCAAAAGGAGCATGCATAATTAAATAAAAATCTCTACCTTTGTGGAAAAATGAAGGTATGACTCACTCGATGACGGGATACGGCAAAGCAGTTGCAGAACTCCCCAATAAGAAAATTACAGTAGAAATTAAATCCTTAAACAGCAAGCAGTTTGATCTTTACATACGCATTCCAACTGTGTATAGAGTAAAAGAGATTGAACTGCGAAATACACTTTCCAGCATTCTGGAGAGAGGGAAAATAGACCTTACATTGAATGTGGAGGTTTTCTCTAAAGATGTATCATCGAAAATAGATTATAATGTACTAAATCAATATCGTGAAGAGATAGAACAAATATCTATTAATAATAATATTCCAGCACCTTCAGATTGGTTTTCGATACTATTACGTCTTCCTGATGTAATGAAACAGGACGTTGAAGAGCTTGATGATGAGGAATGGAAAGCAATTGAAAGAGCGGTAAAAGATGCTGCTAACGAGGTAATTGCATTCCGCAGACAAGAAGGTGTTATGCTGGAGAATCTTCTTACTCACAAAATCGGCAAAATACGAACGCTGTTATCAAAAATTGAGCCTTTCGAAGAGGAAAGGGTTGATAAAATTAAAAGCAGAATATATGAGGGTCTGAATCACCTGGAAGGATTTGAGATAGATAAAAACAGATTTGAACAGGAGATTATATACTACCTGGAGAAACTGGATATAAATGAAGAAAAAAGCCGTCTGGCTCATCATCTGGATTATTTTGATGAGACTCTGAAAGCAAATCAATCGCAGGGCAAAAAACTCGGGTTTATAGTTCAGGAAATAGGACGTGAAATAAATACACTCGGTTCCAAATCGAATCAATCTGATATGCAACGAATTGTAGTTCAGATGAAGGATGAACTTGAACAAATTAAAGAACAGATACTAAATATATTATAAATATATAATGGCTAGATTAATTATAATTTCAGCCCCTTCCGGAGCAGGTAAGTCAACTCTTGTGCGATATCTGCTGGCTCAGGGATTGAATATGCGCTTTTCCATCTCTGCTACAAGTCGTCTGCCACGAGGAGAAGAGAAGAATGGTGTTGAGTATTATTTTCTTTCACCCGAAGAGTTTAGAGAACGAATTAATAACGACGAATTCCTTGAGTATGAAGAGGTGTACCCAAACAGGTATTATGGAACACTCAAGAGTGAAGTAGATCGCATTCTTAAAGAGGGTTCTAATGTTATATTTGATGTGGATTGTGTAGGTGGGTTGAATATCAAAAAGATATATGGAGACCAGGCATTAAGCATTTTCATTATGCCTCCTTCTATAGAAGTTTTGAGAGAGAGACTTGAAAAGAGAGGAACCGATTCTCCTAAGGTTATTGAGGGCCGTCTTGCAAAGGCAGAATATGAAATTAGTTTTTCACCACTGTTTGATGTTACAATTTGCAATGATGACTATGAAAGAGCCAGAGCTGAGATTTTAAAAATAGTTACAGACTTTATTCAACAATAACTTTTTTTATTGCTATGAACCGTATAAGTTTAATTGTATTTTGCATCTTCTTCATATCTCCATTTTTACTGCTAGGTTATTCTGTTAATAAAGAGACTCATGTTTTTTTAGAAAAAGATGGACAACAGTTAAAGATGGATATTTACCAAAGTGATTCTCTGGCTTTACTTCCCAGACCTTGTATTGTATTTGTTTTTGGTGGTGGTTTTAAAGAAGGCACAAGAGACTATGAAAAATATTCTAACTTTTTTAATTACTTTGCAAACAAGGGTTTTGTTGTAGTTTCTATAGATTACCGACTGGGTATGAAAGATCAGTCAGCACCAGGATTGTTGAACTATAAGCCATTACAGAATGCAATTAGTCTTGCTGTTTCGGACCTCTACTCAGCGACTAACTTTCTTTTGGAGAATGCCGATGAACTTTATATAGATCCTTCATTAATAATTATAAGCGGATCAAGTGCCGGTGCTATTACAGTTCTTCAAGCTGATTATGAAGAGCGTGACAACCATTCATCTGCAGACATTTTACCGGAAGATTTTCACTATGCAGGAGTAATTTCATTTGCAGGAGGTATTTTTAGTACAGAAGGTTTACCATCATATACCCAAAAGCCAGCACCTACTCTATTCTTTCATGGAAGTGCAGACAGACTTGTTCCTTTTGATAAAAAAAGGTTGTTTCATATAGGTATGTTTGGGTCAAATTCACTGGTAAAGAGGTTTAAACAGGAACGCTACCCTTATATGTATTATAGAATTGAGGATATAGGGCATGAAGTATCTGAATCCCCTATGAATGAATTTCTACCTGAGATTGAGAAGTTTATAACAGATCTTATATTAGATCGAAAACAGCTAATGATTGATATTAGCTATAAGGATAAGATGAAAAAATCTAGATTTTCTGTGTCACCGGGAAATTTTTACAAATGATATGCAAAAGTTTCTGGAAAAATATCTGCTCCCTATTGCGATGTTTTTAGGGATTGCATTTCATAAACATCTCTCGGTATTCTCCCCTTTTCTTCCACTACTTTTAGCTATAATGCTGTTTATATCTTATTGTCGAATAGGTATAAATGATGTCAAATTAACAAAATTCCACTACATACTGCTTGCTATTCAATATATTGGCAGTGCAGTGATATATATTGCATTGCGACCAGTTAATGAAATTCTGGCGCAAGCAGTGATGATTTGTGTATTAACAGCAACGGCAACATCAGCTCCTGTTGTTGCTGGTTTACTTGGGGGAAGTATCTCGGTAACAGCTGCATACTCTATTATAAGCAATTTATCTGTTGCATTAATAGCACCACTGTTTCTTTCAATTGTAGGTGGTACACCTGAAAGCTTTAATCTTATATCTTCTTTCTGGCACATTTTTATTAGCGTAATTCCAATTCTTGTTGTACCATTTCTTTTAGCACTTTTACTTCAAAAGAGTGCACCTGTGATTCACAGAAGAATACAGAAGGCCCAGATTGTATCTTTCTATATATGGGCTGCAGCACTAACCATCGTAATTGGAAATGTAACACAATACGTTCAATTACAAGATGATGGCAACTATACTTTAGAGGTAGTAATTGCAGTAGCATCTATGATAACATGTCTTCTGCAGTTTTACTTTGGAAGACTTATCGGTAAAAAGTTTGGAAGAGTAGTGGCAGGGGGACAAGGTTTGGGGCAAAAAAATACTGTTCTTGCTATATGGCTTACTCAAACTTATCTTAATCCCCTGGCAACATTAGGACCGGGAACCTATGTTCTATGGCAAAACATAGTAAATTCATGGCAAATATGGAGGCATGCCAGATTGAAAGATAAAAAATAGATGCAATTGAAAATAGATCTTTTAATAGTTTAAATTAAGCAGTAATAGTCATACACCTGGTTAGAATTTTGACAGAATTTTATCCATTATATAATTAGTACGCTGTGCAGTAATACCGGTGCTTACAGGTCTATCACCCTTACCATTTAGATAATTAACAATACTCTGAATAAGATAGAATTGAATATTCTCGGGATTCTCTTCAAAGAACTCCTGCTCACACTCTGAGGTTTCTAATATAATTGGAGAAAAGTTGAAAGTGGAACATGTCAATTTGCCTTTGGTTCCTGTAATATAGATAAGATCTGATCTGGTATCTTTAGGTGCTATAAAACTCCAGCTACCACTACCTATTACTCCGGACTCGAATCTGAAAGATGCTACAACAGTATCTTCAACATCATAAAGTCCGGCAATATTACTTTTATAACCTTGTACATCTTTTATCTCGCCCAACAGATAATCAAGCAGGTCAAATTGATGTGACGCGAGATCATAAAAATAACCGGCTCCGGCTAGTTCTTTCTTAACTCTCCATGGTAAGTTCGCCCTATCAAAATCAGTAGCATATGGTGGTATAGAGAAACGGATCTGTACTGTAGATATATCACCAAGAAGACCATCATTGATAATCTGTTTGACTCTGTTGAAATAGGGCAAAGTTCTGCGATAATAAGCCACAAAGCATGGCACACCAGTTTCCTCTGAAACTCTGTTTATCTCGATGCACTCTTGAAAAGAAGCTGCCATGGGTTTTTCTATATACACTGGTTTACCTGCTCTCATTGCGGTTATTGCATATTCGGCATGAGACCCGGGAGGTGTAGCTACATATACAGCATTAACATCTGGATCATTTATTAAATCATGTGCGTTATTGTACCATCTGTTTATTCCATGACGTTTGGCATAATCTTCTGCTTTCACAGAATCTCTGCGCATGACAGCCACTACATCTGATTCTTCAACTTTTCTGAATACTGGTCCACTCTTCTTCTCTGTTACAGCTCCACAGCCAATAAATCCCCATTTAACCATATTACTATTATTGTTGATTAATTTAATTATTTAGACTCAAAACCATAAAATAATTCCTATAATTTATACAACGAGTAATTAATACTTTGTGGCAGTGTTTTCGAACACCTGATTATTTACATTGCACATTATATCTTTCTATGAATCAATGAATTTACTTCTCCTATTATAGGATAGGAAACCAAGAATTACTATTATTGTAAAAACTATCGCAATATACACAAAAACAGAAGAGGAAGTATCTGTTTGACCATATGAATGCATACCGCTCAAGAAGTAATTTACTCCTAAATAGGTCATTAAAACAGATGAAAATCCTAAGACAGATGTAAAATTAAACAACCAGTCACTATTCCATTTTTTAACAAGATGAAGATGAGTAACGACTGAGTACACTATAATAGTAATAAGTGCCCAGGTCTCTTTTGGGTCCCAGCCCCAGTATCTTCCCCATGATTCATTTGCCCAGACAGCTCCAAGGAATGTACCTATAGTCATGAGCGCAAGGCCTGTTAGCAGTGACATATTGTTTATCACGCTTAGCTCTTTTATTCTAAGAGCTATGAGAGAGCTATCTTTATTAAATGACATTATAATAATATTAGTGAGACCTAATAAAAAGCTAATACCAAAGAATCCATAAGCAGCAACTATAACTGCAACATGAAACATCAACCATGGAGAATTGAGTACTGGAACAAGTGTATTTATTTGTGGATCCATCCAGTTAAGTGATGAAACAAAAAGTATGACTCCACCAAATAGTGTAGCAAGAGAAAGTGTTAGTATATTCTTTCTTCCGAATATAAATCCTGCTAAGACAGTTGCCCACGCCACATATACCATAGTTTCATATGAATTGCTCCAAGGAGCATAACCTGATATATACCACCTCATGCCCATACCAAATAGATGATATATAAATATAGCAGCTATTCCAATTATCAAAATAGTACTTGCATATTGCAACCAGGTTTTTCTATTCATTAAACGGATAAATGCCAAAATCAATAGTAATCCGCCTAAGATAAAGTAGCCTAATTTAGAGTAATTAAATATATTAAGTCGGTTATATTTCAATTCTGCCTCAATTTTATTTGGTCTGATCAGTGAGGCTTTATCATTACTTAATTGATATTCTTTGATTGAATTAAGTATTTCATCAGGTTTGCTCCAATCATTTGATTGTAATGATAATCTTACCTCTGCAAGATAATTGTTGAATGAATCTGTTATAAAAACCGAGTCCTTAAATTCATAAACGGATAAATTATCTCCTAAATTATACCAAGTATGAGATGGATCTTCTGCATGTGGAAATATTCCCGGTATAATATGTGTAAATAATTGATAAAGTATATTTACCTTTTCATCCAGTTTAATCAGATCTTTTTCGGATTCATTCCGTTTGTCTGCCGGCTGATTATAAATTTGTTGTAATTGATTTAACAAGCTATAACTCCCACCCTCATCAAAAAATTGATTATAAGACAGGTATGATTGATCACCAGAAATAATTTTTGCATGAGACCATTTTTCAGGGTTAACTAATAAACTTAACAGAAATTGATCTGAATTAAGATTATATATATTTGTTTCGTTATGAATTTTACGTAATATTTCTGATGAGAATGTATTCAATGGCATCACTCTACCGCGAAACTGAACAGGTAGTGCACCAAATTTTTCTGCATGTTCAACTGGAATTGCATTATCTTTTATTGATTCAATTATATCGATTGTATGTTTCGTTTCATTCCAATTATTCTGACTAAATCCATTTAGTGATATCAGAGACAATAAAAATACAAGTGTCAATTTATCTGCTCTGGCTCGTATATCTTTTAACTGTTCTCCTAATTTTCTAAATCTGGAACCGGGCATTAAAAACATAAGAATAAATCCTATCAATAATAAAATATAACCTGTATAAGTGATTGTTCGACCTGCTACATCCTTATTTACAGAAAGAACTGTTCCTAATTCATCTTTATCATATGAAGCCTGAAAGAAACGATATCCTTTGAGATCCAGCACATTATTCATAAATACAGATACTTCTCTAATATCATTATCTACATAAACCAGAAGAGTACTTTCATATGAGGAGGGACTATTTGAACCAGGATATCTATTTAATCTGAAATCTTTTAATTCTAAAACGAAGGGCAATTTTTCGGTTTTTACACCTTTGGAGGTATGCATCACCATCTGATCAGATTTTTCTCCTTCACGAATGTGAACCTGTCCTTCTTTCCCAAAAAGAAATGTAGTTAATGCTCCACCAAGAATTACTGTAAGTGATAGATGAATAATTATTAGCCCCCACCTTTTACTTTTTATATAGTTGCTGTTGAATAAAATAATCAAGAAATTAATTGCTAATAATAACTGCAAGAGTATAAAAAGCGGGGAGTAATAAATAAGCATCTTTGCAGCTTGTGTGCCCAACTGTTTCTCTACAATTGTTGCAGTTGCTAAACCAAATGAATAGATAAGCATCAAAACAATTGAACCTTTATAAGATGACAAAAATTTTAGAAATCGTTCCATGATGTGAATATAGGATAAATAAAATTACAGAATTTAAACATATAAAAAATGGGTGAAAGGAACTACTCTCCTCACCCATTTTTTATTGAAGGATTTTATAACATAATCAAGCTTCTTCCCATTGTTTTCTCAACAATTCAAGTGATGCAGGTACAACTACCTCACGCTCACCCTGGATTCCGCATTCATAACTTACATATTTGTTATATCCTATCATTTTCAGACCTCTGAAACCATCTACATAATTATCTGCTGCACCATCTTCACCAGGTACACTTCGACGCTCACGACTTGCTATATGTACGTGTTGCAAATAATCACCTGCAGATATAAAAGCTCCCATATCAGAAGTTTCTTCCCATGTCATGTGCCAAAAGTCTCCCAGACAAGTTACACCAGGGTTATTTATATCACGACAAATTGAGGCAGCATCAGCTACTTGACGTAGATAAAATGCTTCTCTGCGGTTTAAAGGCTCTAAAATTACAGTTGTTCCATGCTGTTGAGCAAAAGTTCCCATTTCATCAAACTGTTCACAAAGGAAATCACGCGTCTCCTGTGTGTGAGGCATTACAGGAACCTGACTATTAAAAGCAGGTACAATAATTACTCCTGTAGATTCAAACTCACCTGCGGCAATAATAAGTTCAGCCATTGTATCACGACAAAGTTTTCTAACTTCAGGATCAGTAGATAAAATAAATCCATCAAAGCCGGCACATACAGCACTTACTTTAATATTACGCCCCTTTAGAGCCTCTTTGTACTCCTGTTTTCTTTGAAGAAGAGGTTTACCATGTGGTTCAAATCCTACAACATTATGCTCTTCCATGAAATCAAACTTCTCTTGAAGTGTAGCCCCGGGAGCTGTACCCTCTTGAAAAGAGATATTCAACTGAGCCTTTCCGGCAATACTACCTGCCTTTGTTTCTGTTGAAGCAAATGTATTACATCCACCTATTGCCAGTGTTGCAGTACCAGCTATAGTAGTTTTTAGAAATTGTCTTCTGTCAAATGCCATAAGTTTTTATTTTTGTGCACTACCTGGAACGGGAACAGTAAATCCTGACATATCCATTTTGCCAATATTAATGTCAGCAGGAGTATAATTAAGTGGTGACGCTGTCATAGCATCCCATGTAACTACCTGACCTGTATATGCAGATTCGCGTCCCATGATAGCTGCAAGGTTAGAGATAGCTGTTTCGGAAGCCTGCTCTATTGGGCTATTGCCTCTGATACAGTTAATCAAATTAACATGTTCTAAAGTATATGGGTCGGTCTGTTTGTAATTTGCCTTTTCTGCATCCTCGTCATACTTCCATATAACGTTTCCTGCTAAGTCTTTAATTACATGTCCGCCATTGCTTGACCATGATCCTTTTGTTCCTTGTATAAATTCACTTACATTGTTTGCACAACCATCTATCTGACGGCACATACTGTGTAGGTGAATACCATTTTCCATTTCAAAGTCGATACTGAAGTTATCATACTGATCACCAGTAACTCGACGCTGACGTGAACCGAATCCTACTGCACTTACCGGTCTTAAGCCGGAGAACCATGTAAATACATCAATATTATGAACATGCTGTTCTACAATATGATCTCCTGATAACCATTTCCAGTTTACCCAGTCACGTACCATAAATTCGAAATCACTCCATTGAGGCTGACGTTCGCGGTACCATAACATATTTTGGTTCCAGTAAACAACTCCACCGGTAATTTCACCTATTGCACCATTCATTATCTGTTTGTATGATTCAACATAGCTACGCTGGTGATGTCTTTGTGTTCCGGTTACTACTCTAAGATTTTTGGCTTGTGCCTGCTTGGCTGCTGCTACAATTGTACGATATCCTGCTGCATCAACACAAATTGGCTTTTCAAGGAAACAGTGTTTGTTCTTTTCTACTGCATACTTAAAATGTTCAGCCCTGAAAAATGGAGGTGTACAATCGATCAGTACATCGATATCGCTGTCAATAACCTGCTTGTAAGCATCGAGACCGACAAAGCGTTTATCTGCGGGTATTTCTATATTTTTATCTGATTTTAATTTTTCAGCAAGACTATCTACTCTGTCTTGGAAAACATCACCTAAAGCTACTATTGTAACTCCATTTGCTGCATTTAAGAAGTTTATTGCCGCACCGGATCCACGTCCGCCACAACCTACTACTCCTGCTTTTAATTCTTTACCGTCTGTTGCAAGATCCGGTAATTCGGGTATGTAATAACTACCCGGTTCTCTCAATGGAGTTGCCGCTCCACCTTTTCCTTTATTTCCACCACTACAAGATGTTAGCAAACCGGCAGAACCTGTGCCAATTACACCTACTGCACCTGCTACAGCAGAAGTCTTCAGGAATGATCTTCTGGTTAAATTATTTTCTTTTTTCATCTGGATAAATATTATGTAAAAAATAAATAGTCAATTTTCAATGTGTATTAAAATTCCGGATCGCATACAACGCGAAATCCAATACCTTTAATATCAGAATACCACCATATGCTTTTTGGTTGCTGTGGATCTGTTCTCATCCAATCATCATGTTGTGTATGAAAACGTGATGCACTACGTACATCTGAGGCATCAAAACTATAATTTCCTCCTCTTACAACCCATTCTTCACCCTCGGTGACTATAGGATCCACAGTTTTGCCTGATCTCTTACTATATGCTTCAGGATCATACTTATCAGCTGTATATTCAAGTACATTACCCAACATGTTCTTTAATCCAAATGGATTAGGCAGAACTTCCGATGGCAGTTGTGTACGACCGTTACTGTTATTATCATATATTACGTATGAACTTATGCTGTCGGTCTTAGCTTTAAATACATTTCTCATGAACCCTTTATTTGAAAACTCTTTAGGATTACCTTTGAAAAAATAAGCTGTCTCAGTTCCACCCCTTGCGGCGTATTCCCACTCGGCTTCGGTTGGTAATCTATATTTCTTTCCGGTCTTTTCTGATAACCATTGACAATATGTTTCAGCAGCATAATGTGTCATAGTGATTGCAGGTCTGTCTCCTTGTCCCCAACCCTGATCTGGATATCCGAAAGGTGGTGTGGGACCTGAGATTGCATCAACACCCAATGCTTTTAGATTATTTTCATATACAACTTCCGGGGGAGTTCTTCCTTCACTCATTGTTTCTGCATAAAATGCCCAGTACTGATCCCAGGTAGTTTCTACTTCTGCCATAAAAAATGGACTTACTGTAACTTCGTGTTGAGGCGATTCATCAGGTTTTCTGAAGGGCTCTTTTTCTGGGCTTCCCATCATAAATGTTCCGCCTTCAATTGCTATCATATTAAAAGAGACTGCAGTACCAGGTATCTGTTCCCTGAAATTAGTGAAAGAATTAACTGGTGTAGATTCTTTAAAATAGAGACTTGTGTCAACAGCATATGATCCACCCATTCCCGGTATTCCAACCATCTGTCCATGGGCATAATTTGGATTATAATGACCCGCATCTAAGTGACAGCTTATACATTGCAGATCAAGCTTCTCTACATTGTCATCATAATAAAGATGTGCTGTTATTCCATCATCAGTTATACCTTCAGGAAAAAGGTTCTGGTGGCATTTCACACATGATTCATTGGGAATATATTTTATTGCATATTCCAATTCTGATTTTTGATCCCAATTAAAATCTGCACTATCCTTAGTAAGGTATCCCCATAAATCTCTTGCTCCCAACACCGCTTTAGCAGAATAATGTGCCCATGTATTATCTGAAGGAGGTAGATGACAGTCAACACAATTAACCGTAACACCACTTCCATTATTTACATGTACCGATAACTGCCAGCTTTCCTCTGCATGTGGGTGTACATGACACATCATACAGGATTCATTTGTTGAAAAATATACCGATGTCTGATATAAAGCTGCAACAAAAACTACTCCTATTATTATTCCTATTGATATTAGAAAACCTTTTCGCTGGTGAAATTTCTTTTTGGGTTTGTTGTTCCTCTCTGAAATTCTCGACATTGTTGTTTAAATGATATAAAAATATGATTAGTGCTTTCTTTTATATTGAAAGCATATGGCCCATAAAAGTACAAAAAAAATATAATAACAGAGAAAATAAATGTAAAAATTACATTTTGTAGTTCCAATCTCTCTGTATATACTTGTTTTTTCTAATCTCCTCTATTTTTTCAATCTCTTCTATTTGTAGATTGTTCAATTCATTTATATTGAAAAAAGACATAAGTCTCTCTTTAACAATCTCATAAAAACTTTTAACATCAGGAGCATTTCCATTACTCTTTAACAGATGTGTTTTAATGTTAATAACAGGACTAGGTACCGAAGCTGTTGCTTTTTTTACAGTGTTTTTTTGTTTGGAAGAAAGAACTCTTTGCAATACATTTAAATCTGTATCATATAAAAGTGTGCCGTGATGAAGCTCTCTACCACGAGAAATATGAGATGCTGTACCTGATATTTTATAACCATCAAGCCAGATATCTTTTCTTTTGCCTATTAAAGCTGGTATTCCTAATGAGTGAAGTGTATTTATTATTGGATTGAGGAACTTTGCACTCAAAGGTTCGTCTGTTTTATTTTGGATAAAGGAATAATTAATATTACCTCTATCATGATATACAGCTCCTCCTCCAGATAAGCGGCGAATAACAGTTATCTGGTTTTCAATACAAAAGTCTAAATCTACTTCGTTAATAACAGCTTGATTAGAACCAATTATTACACTAGAATCGTTGATGTATAGAAATACGAAGTCATCATATTTTTGACTGAAGAGATATTCTTCAGCAGCAAGATTGAATGATGGTATTGTAGAAGGTGAAACAACAATATTCATGTTTTGTGGCTACCTTTTTAATAGTTCTCTGGCTTTTTCAATAATTGTATCTCTGTTTTTCTCTTTATCTTCCTGCAACATACTTACATATATATCTGGTTCAACACCAAACTCTATGTGCTCTTTTTCAGCATTAAACATAGGTGAAGCAGAAAAACGAATTGACCATCCATTTGGGAGTTCGGATGAAAAAGGCAATCCACTTCCACCTCCTGTTTTATCTCCAATAATTGTTGACTGAGGAGCATATTTCATAATACTTACAAATTCATTGGTTGCACTATAACATCCTCTGTTGGTGAGTACGACAACAGGTTTTTGATATCTGACCCTATTTGAACTCTCAAGATACTTGGGATGAAGTTCTGAAAAATCATTATGACCCGGACCAATTTTATGAGAAATATAGCCAATAAGCGTTCTATCATTAAAGAAACGACTGGCTATTCTGTCAACATTGGTAAGATTACCTCCACCATTATTTCTCACATCAATTATCAATCCACTACAGATTGACATTTTCATCAGTATCTGATCCAAACTGGCATTACTAACATCATTTGAGAAATTACCATAATAAATGTAACCTACATTGTCTTCTAGAATTTTATACCACATACCTGAAGCCCTGCTGTATTCTGTCTCCTTTCCCAGGTATTGTTTTTGTATTTCTGAATCAAAATTTGCAGGATAATTTTCGTGCCATTCCCAATAACGAGTTACATCATGAGAAGCAGTTAAATTAACATGTCCATCTTTAAGTTCAGCAAGCATTTGACCCATAAGTTTAAATAATGCCTCATTATTCATATTGGGTGTAATACGTGAACTGTAATTTATATAGACTGCATCCCAGTTTATATTCTTGTACTCAAAAAAACAATAGTTCCTATCGATAATATTCCAAAGAGCATCAAAATTGCCCTTTGGATTATTATCGAATTGAAAACTTGATTCCATACAGTTCTGAAAAAATAAAAACTGCAGGATTAAAAGTGTGACATATTTCTTTTTAATTCTTAGCCGCACGGTATTTTATTAACTCTTCTTTCATGCCTGCCACCTTCAAATGGTGTATTAAGGAACACTTTAAGTATTTCTAATATCTCATCACTATCAAGGAATCTTCCAGGAAGCGATAATACATTAGCATTATTATGAGCACGAGCATAAAATGTTATCTCAGGGTTCCAGCAAAGAGCGGCTCTTATTCCCTGATGCTTATTCAATGTCATGTTTATACCGTTTCCCGTTCCACACATTGCAATACCAAATCTGCATTCGCCACTCTCAACTGCCAGTGCCAAAGGGTGAGCATAATCTGTATAATCTGTACTATCGGTAGAATAGGCTCCAAAATCCTTATATTTCAGGCCCATATCTTCCAACACCTTTATTATGTAGCTCTTGGCATTGAAACCTGCATGGTCTGATGCAAGTCCGATAGGTTTTTCCGAGTCATTAAAATCTGACATGATACCTAGTTATTTAATTTTTATGCTTCTTATGTTTACAAAATTTTAAGTACTTGTTCATAAACATTTTTACCTGTATATCCAAGTTTTTCATCCAATACAGTATATGGTGCGGAGAATCCAAAAGAGTTAAGTCCCCACACAGTACCATCAGCTCCTACTAATCCCTCTAATGTAACAGAAAGCCCAGCTGTTAGTCCGAATTTCTTTTTCCCTTTCGGTAATATTAAATCCTGATATTCTTGTGATTGAGAACGGAATAATCCTTCAGAAGGCACTGAAACAATTCTAACTTTTATTCCATCTTTACGAAGCAACTCTGCACCTTCCACCAGAGTTGACACTTCCGAACCTGAAGCTAATAAAATCACATCATAGTTATGATCATCTTCAACAATATAAGCTCCTCTTTCAGCTTTAAGTGCTTCGGTAAATCTAGACTCTGCAGCTGGAAGATCTTTAATATTTTGTCTCGAAAGTATCAAACCTGTTGGAGAATTATCATTCTCTAATGCTAACTTCCATGCAATGGTTGTTTCATGAACATCTGCAGGGCGAAGAACAAGCATAGAGTTTTTACCACTGTGATTTTGAAGTTTCTCCAGCAGACGAATCTGAGCTTCCTGTTCAACCGGCTGATGTGTTGGTCCATCTTCTCCAACTCTAAATGCATCATGTGTCCAGATAAATATTACCGGCGTTTCCATAAGTGCTGCTACACGGATTGACGGTTTCATATAATCAGAGAATGCGAAGAATGTACCACATGCCGCAATAACTCCTCCATGCAAACTCATACCAATACTAAGACACGACATTGTAAATTCTGATACACCAGCCTGAAGGAATGCTCCTGAAAAATCACCTTTCTTAAATGACTTTGTTTTCTTTAGGAAACCATCAGTTTTATCTGAGTTTGAGAGGTCTGCTGAAGCAACTATCATATTTTCAACCTTCTGTGCCAGTTCACTTAAGACTGCAGCTGAACCTGCCCTGGTAGCTGAATTAGGTTTTTGTTGGATAGCTTGCCAGTCGATCTCTGGAAGTTCTCGCGAGAACCACTTCCTTTTTTTCTCTACCAATTCTGGATTGGCTTTTGCCCATTCCTCAAATTTTGCTTGTTTTGCTGATACAATCTTCTTTAATTCCTGTTTTCTTTTATCATATAATGCTTGAGCTTCGGGAAATATCTCAAATGGGTTATCAGGATTCCCGCCGAGATTCTTAATTGTTTGATTAATATCAGCTCCTGCAGCAGTTAAAGGCTGACCATGTGTTGACACCTTACACTCAAAAGAAGAATTATCTGCAGCTAATGCACCTTTCCCCATAATAGTCTTACCAATTATCAGAGTAGGTTTTTCTTTCTCATCTTTTGCTTCAGTAAGTGCATTACGTATCTGCTCTACATCATTCCCATCAATCGTAATAACTTTCCAGTTCCAAGCTTCGTATTTTTTCGCAATATCTTCACTTGTAACTACATCTGTAGTTGTTGATAACTGAATTTCATTTGAATCATAAAACATTATTAGATTATCCAGTCCAAGATGGCCTGCAATTCGCCCAACACCTTGTGATACCTCTTCCTGAATCGTACCATCTGAAATAAAACTGTAGATAGTATGATCCATTATATCTCCAAGTCTAGCTTTTAAAAACTTTGCTGCGATTGCTGCTCCTGCACTAAAAGCATGTCCTTGTCCAAGTGGCCCAGATGTATTCTCAATTCCTCTCAAAACATCTCTCTCCGGGTGACCTGGGGTGGGACTACCCCACTGACGGAAGTTTTTCAGTTCTTCAATTGAAAACTTACCACTTAGACATAAAACAGAGTATAACATGGCTGACATATGGCCTGGATCAAGAAAGAATCTGTCTCTTGATTCCCAAGTTGGATTTTCAGGGTCATACTCTAGGAATTCCGTGAACAGTACATTTATAAAATCCGCGCCACCCATTGCACCACCTGGATGCCCTGATTTTGCCTTTTCTACCATTGATGCCGAAAGAATACGGATATTGTCGGCTGCCCTGTTCATTAATGCATTATCATTCATAAAAATCGATCAAATATTGTTATTCATTTATAGCAAATAGTTATTATACTATTCACATAAAAGTAGATTATTTACAAAGATAGTTATTTTTTAAATCTACCTACCCTATAGTTTGATATGTTTATACCTTCATTTGCCTTAAAACCTGACCTAATCGACAGATAAAATGATTAATTTTACACTCAGAATAAAGTTTGAAATTATGAATTGATTAATATTTGAGAATGATAATGAGTTTAAGTAATAACAAGATAAAATATATACGTTCACTTAAAGATAAAAAATTTAGAAATGAACATAACACCTTTGTTGCAGAAGGCACAAAACTAGTTTTTGATTTAATTAATAGTTGTGAATGTCAGCTTATTGTTGCACTTCCAGAGATTATTAACATTTATCCTGAGATAAATTCAATGTCAAAGGAGGTTATTATAGCTAGTCCGAATGAAATAAAGAAGGCAACATTTTTGAAAACACCTCCTACAATTATTGCTGTTTTCTATCAGAAAAAATCAAATATAAACAAAGATGATCTTAAGAACAAACTCTCATTAGTTCTTGATGGGGTTCAGGATCCAGGTAACATGGGTACTATAATACGCATTGCAGATTGGTTTGGGATAGAGCATGTTTTCTGCTCTGAGGATTGTGCTGACGTTTATAACCCTAAAACTGTACAGGCTACTATGGGATCAATTGCAAGGGTATCTGTCGTATACACAGATTTAAAAAAACTATTAGAAGAACTTTCAGATATACCTGTTTACGGTACATTATTAAATGGCAATAACATATATGATGAGAAACTAACAGAAAATGGATTAGTTATTATGGGAAGTGAAGGTAAAGGTATAAGTGCTGATATAATTAATTATATCGATAACAAGCTGTATATTCCCGAATATCCTTTAGGTGTTAGGTCTTCAGAATCACTTAATGTTGCTGTGGCAACCTCAATTATTTGCTCTGAATTCAGAAGAAGATCACTCTCAAAATAGAACAATAGCTAATAAAACAAAAAAATCACGTATTTACTTATACGTGATTACCTAAAACTAATCTTATGAGAATGAAAAATCTCCTCTTGGAGGATGTGGGTGGAAAACGGGGCTCGAACCCGCGACCTTCGGAACCACAATCCGACGCTCTAACCAACTGAGCTACAACCACCATTTGATTTTGTGAGTGCAAAGATACAAAATTTTTAAATATTACACACCTAAATAGACCAAATTTTCAAAAATAGTTTGCTGAAAATTATTAGTGACAAAAAATTACTATATTTGAAGTTGCTATTAAATAAAGAACAGTATAAATGGAGAACAAAAGAGTTAAACTATCCATATTGGGGATATCATTCAGTCAGGTTCAAGCTGGCGCATATGCCCTTATATTTTCTGAAGAAAATGGCATCCGTCGCTTGCCAATTGTAATTGGAACACCTGAGGCTCAATCAATTGCCATTGTGATGGAGGGGATAACTCCACCTAGACCTTTATCACATGATCTGATGTGTTCAATTTTTAAAAAGCTTAATATTAATCTAATTGAGGTAGTTATATACAAATTTGAAGAGGGTGCATTCTTTTCAGAACTGATACTTGAGAATGATGGTATAACATATAAGATTGACTCTCGCACTTCAGATGCTGTTGCATTGGCAATTAGAACAAACTCACCAATATATACAACGGAAGAAATAATGCAGAATATGGCAGTTGTCTTTGATGAACAGGCTTCGTCGGTTGAGGAAGATTATCCTAAGAAAGTAAAAGAAGACAGCGATGATGAAGAGTTATCCAGTCTTCGTCTCGAAGCTCTCAAACACCGTCTCACTGATGCTGTTAATGAGGAAAATTATGAATTGGCTACTAAACTGCGTGATGAGATAAACCGTAGGGAAAACATATCCTAAAATTAAAAAAGTACCGAAATTAAATAGTAATGTCTTTTAATCTATTTTATAGTCCAGACATAGATAACATCTCCCAGCTACCAGAATATGAATCGCAACATTGTGTGAAGGTTCTTCGCATGCGCTCCGGCGACAAATTAACTGTTACTGACGGTAAAGGCTTTTTTTATGACTGTGAATTGATTGATGCAAACTCAAAAGGCTGCACAATAAGTGTTCTAAATCGTTACGAAGTGCCAACTGGAAGAAATTTCAAACTTCATATTGCGTTTTCTCCAACTAAACAGATGGACAGGAACGAATGGTTTATTGAAAAAGCAACTGAGATTGGAATTGACAAATTCACACCAATATATTCTAATTTCTCCGAAAGAAAAGATATTAAGACAGAGAGATTAAAAAAAATTGCTATTTCAGCAATTAAACAGTCACAGCAAGCTTCATTACCTGAGATTGACATACAGGTAAGCTTCAATGATTTTATTTCAATGCAATTCAATTCAAAGAAGTATATTGCTCACTGCTATGATAAACCCAAAACACCATTAACCCAGTTATACAATAAAGGAGATGATGCTCTAATACTTATTGGTCCTGAAGGTGATTTTAGTGAAGAAGAGGTGGAATCTGCAATTAAAAATGGTTTTGAACCAATTAGTTTGGGAGAGACACGACTTCGTACCGAAACTGCATGCCTTGTTGCCATGCATACTATTCATGTTGTAAACAATCAATAAAATATATTCATTATGAAAAAGATAATTCTTGTTGTTTCTGTTACAGTCATACTGATTCTGACAGGATGTAAGAGTCAAAATAGCAATGAACTTCCAAGAATAGCAATTGCAGGGATTGCTATTGAATCAAGCACTTTTTCTCCTGCTGTATCACACGAAGAGGCTTTCAGAGCTCGTGAAGGCGATGATGTATTTAGTTATTATCCTTTCATGAATCCTGACTCTGGTATTATAGACAGAGCTGTTTGGTTACCAACATTACGTGGTCACGCTATGCCGGGTGGTATAGTTACTCGTGAGGCATATGAGTCGTTGGTTACTAAAACACTTACTATGCTAGAAGCAAGTCTTCCCATGGATGCTTTATTCTTTGACATTCATGGTGCTATGAGTGTTCAAGGACTTGATGACCCAGAAGGCGACTTTTTAGTTAGAATAAGAGAATTGGTTGGTAACGATGTTTTAGTGTCAACAACCATGGATCTACATGGTAGTGTGTCTCCACGATTAGCAAAATACTCAGACTTAATAACCTGCTATAGACTTGCACCTCATGAAGATGCGATAGAAACTAAAAAAAGAGCTGTAACAAATTTACTCAAACGTCTTGAAACAGGTAAAGGTAAACCAGCCTATAAAGCCTGGATTCCGGTACCTATTCTACTCCCTGGAGAAAAGACAAGTACTCGTATTGAACCGGGCAAAGGTTTATATGAATTAATCCCCGGACAAATTAATGGAGATAACGTTATAGACGCTTCAATTTGGATGTCATATCCATGGGCTGATGAACCTAGAAATCACGGGGTAGTTATGGCATATGGAGATGATAAGGAATCTGTAGCAAAAGCTGCTGAGACATTAGCAAAACACTTCTGGGATGTCAGAGAAGAGTTTGAGTTTGTTGCACCTACAACATACTTTGATGATGCTATGAATCAGGCTCTTGCCAGTGATAAAAAGCCATTTATTATAAGTGATATGGGTGATAACCCAACAGCTGGAGGTGCAGGTGATGTTACTTGGACTTTACATGAAATATTCAAACGTCCTGAATTTAAGGCTGCGAATAGTAAAAAGCTGATTTATTCTTCAATACCTGGACCAGAATTAATAAAAAAAGCATTGGAAGTAGGTGTAGGCGGACATGTCAGTGAACTTGCCGGAGCTGAAGTAGATGATCGTTTTGCACCACCAATCAAGATAGAAGGTGAAATAACAGCAATTAAAGAGAGTGATAATAACACGGAAGTAGTGGTTAAATCAGGTAATATCTATACTATAGTTACTGAAAAAAGAAATGCATATCACTATGAAAGAAATTATACCGACCTTGGATTAAACCCCAGAGAAATAGATATTCTGGTAAACAAGATTGGTTATCTAACACCTGAGTTGTATGACATAAGAGCTGACTGGGTAATGGCGTTAACTCCGGGAGGAGTAGATCAAGACTTATTACGATTGCCATACAAAAGGATAAACCGACCGATGTATCCGCTTGATCCTGACATGGCTGATCCAGATCTTAGCGCTCAATTTATCCCATTGGCCAATGAATAAAAAGCAGGTTGATAGTAATGACAAAAAGAGAACGTTACAGAAAAGTTTTGGAGTGGTTTGAAGAAAATGCAGAATCATCTGAGACAGAGTTGCATTACGAAACTAACTTTCAGTTGCTGATAGCGGTTATCTTATCGGCACAATGCACTGACAAAAGAGTTAATTTAATCACTCCACCACTTTTCAAAGACTTCCCTACTCCTGAGGTAATGGCAGAAACTACACCTGAGGTGATATTTGAATATATAAAATCATGTTCATACCCTAATAATAAGTCGAAGAGCCTTGTAGGGATGGCCAAAAAACTTGTAAATGATTTTAATGGAACTGTTCCATCAGATATTGATTCATTATTAACCATACCTGGAGTCGGACGAAAAACAGCAAATGTTATTCTGGCTGTTGCTTATGATAAACCTGCAATGCCTGTAGATACACATGTTTTTCGTGTTTCGAATAGAATTGGTCTGACAAATAACTCAAAAAGTCCTCTCGAAACTGAAAAAGAGCTTGTAAAATATATACCTGAGAATTTGCTTTCCAAAGCACATCACTGGCTAATCTTACATGGAAGATATATCTGTATAGCAAGAAAACCCAAATGTCACGAATGTGGATTAAAAGATTGGTGTAAATACTATAAATTAAACCCCTTGAGTAATTCTAACTGAGTCAGATTCAGAAACATAGAATTGCCTAATATATTTCAAACTGTCCAGCTCAGCAGTTACTCTTTCGAACACCAAAATAAAACTATCACGTAGTTCAGGCTTTACAGGCAATGATGGTGGAGCCTCCATTGTTAATGGATTAATGGGCTGGTTGTTTTTGTGTACTCTGAAATCGAGGTGTGGACCTGTTGAAAGACCTGTTGATCCAACATATCCTATTACTTCTCCTTGCGTTACTCGCCTCCCCTTTTCAATACCTTTTGCAAATTTACTCAAATGCATATATGTTGTTGTGTAAACTGCATTATGTTTAATTTTAAGATAATTTCCGGCACCATTTGCCTGATATGCTTTTTCTACCACAACTCCATCACCTATTGATTTAACAGGAGTACCTGTTGGTGCAGCATAATCAACTCCATGGTGAGCTCGATATCTTTTTAATATAGGGTGAAATCGGGCATTGGTAAATCTTGAAGTAATCCTGTAATAATCTAAAGGAGATTTCAGAAATGCTTTACGCAAGCTATTTCCCTCCTCATCAAAATATTCTCTTATAGAGTCCTGCTCAAAAGGTATTGCCCTAAACTTCTTACCCTGATGAGTAAATATTGCTCCCTCAATAGAAGCAATATCCACGTATGTAGTATCATCTATATATGCGGCATCATACATTAACCTGAAAGAGTCTCCTTCTTTTACATCAAAGAAATCAATTTGCCATGCAAATATATCAGAGAGTTTTAGTGCCAGAATAACCGGAGCTTCTGCATCTATAAGGGTATTCCAGAGGGAAGAAGTAATTGTTCCCTCAACATATTCGCGACGATGTGTTATTGGTTTTGTTGATTCAAATGCGGAAATAGAATCATTGCAAAAATCTATCACCACATAATCAGTTTTATTCTTTTCAAACACAAGATATTTAATAGCTCGCGTACTGTCTTTAGTTGTTATTGTTGCGTAATTATTACCTATTTGTAGTTTAGAAGCAGAATACAGAGGTTCCATTACATTACTAACCTCTTCGATTTTTGCTGGAGTGAATCCTAGGTCAGATAATATAGTAGATAACAGGTCGCCTCTTTCAATTTGATAATTTGAAACATTTAAAGAATCAACACAAATTCCATATTTATACTCACTGGTATCTATAAATTCATCTTCAGATTCAACATTCTTTTCCTGTCTTATGCTACATGATGAAATTATCAGAATAGAAAAAAGTAATATTATAAACCTTGTGTTTTTCTTTATTTTAAATTGAAACATTTTCACTCCTATTTACACTTACAAAAACAATTCAACCGATTTATATTTGAATATAAACCGGTTGAATAAATTAATTTTCTACTGAGAATTTGTATATACAACGACTTGTATAAGTTTCTCCCGGCTTCAAATATGGTGAAGGCCAGTTGGATTTATTTGGTGAATCAGGATATTTCTGAGTCTCCAGACATATTGCATTTCGTTTATTATAAACTGCTCCATATTTACCTACATTGGTCCCGTCAAGAAAATTACCTGTATAAACCTGTAATCCCGGTTCAGTAGTATAAACTTCTAACAGTATTCCAGTCTCCTGTGAATAAACAGATGCTGCAAGTTGAGATATATCACCCCCTGTATTAAGAACCCAGTTATGGTCATAACCATCTCCAAACTTCAATTGCTCATATTCATAATTATCAATACGCTCACCAATTACATTTGAGTTTCTGAAATCCATAGGTGTCCCCTCAACTGTCAATATCTCACCTGTAGTCATAAAAGTGTCATCAACAGGTGTAAACTGATCTGCATTTATGGTAAGGACATCATTCAGAATCGTTTTATTTGCGTCTCCTGATAAATTAAAATATGAGTGATTTGTAAGATTTACAATAGTCTCTTTATCGGTTTCAGCTTCATACTGAATATCAATAGCGTTATCATTTGTAAGTATCATTGTAACTTTCACTGAAAGATTACCTGGGAAGCCTGCCTCTCCATCTTCTGACAAGTATGTAAGTTCCAGAGTCTGATTATCAATTTGATTTGCCTTAAATACTTTTTTATCAAAGCCTTCCGGACCACCATGAAGAGTGTGTCCAAAATTATTCTGAGGAAGTTGATACTCTACACCCTCTACTGTTATTTTTCCATGGGCAATTCTGTTGCCGTAACGTCCAATTGTTGCACCAAAATTGTTATCTGTAGCTCTGTAGTCATCAATATTATCATAACCTAATACTACATCTTTCATGTTTCCATCACGATCAGGAACCATAACAGATACAATTCTTCCTCCATAGTTTGTTATTGATACCTCAACACCGTTTGCATTGGAGAGTACAAAAAGATCTATAGAATCTCCATTTAATGAAGATTGAAAATCACTTCTCTTAATTCCGGATAAAGTAGCCAGCTCTGTATTTGTCTCTTGCTTGTTATTTGTACAAGCCACAACTGTAATTACTACTAACAATAAAACAATTTGATAAAATTTCTTCATATTCCTTTTAATATTTTCCGTTAGAATGTTCTACTAATCTTACATGTACATTTTCTGTACGCAAATGTAAGAAAATATTCTTTAATCCTTAAGCTTTTATTTGTGTTTTGACTTATTCTAAAATTCTGGCTTTTCTGCTTCAAGAGATGGAGAACCTCCCTCTATATAAGGCCAGTCGTTATTCCATTTGACCTTATCCATCATAAGTACACGACCTTTTGGTTTTTCAACCGATACTGCATGGTAAAAAATCCAGTCATTCCCATTATTATCCTGGACAATTTCTGAGTTATGTCCTGTCCCTACAAATCTATCATTTTTCTTTATAATGACCTCATGATTATTCTCCAACATTGGCCTTCCCTGTTTGTCAACGTAAGGTCCAAAAAGAGTTTCTGAACGACCAACAACGGTTGTATAAGTACTATTAAGTCCTTCACAACACGATCCTATAGAAGCAAACATATAAAAATATCCATTTCTTTTATGAATATAAACTCCTTCATATGCAGTGCCTGCTACCTGTTTCTTTTCTGCTCCGGGTTTTAAAGACAATCCGTCATCAGACAGTTCTATGCAATATATTCCTCTGAAGCTTCCCCAGAAAAGATATTTTTTACCTCCTTCTTCAATATAAAACTGATCAATAGAGTTTTGAACACCTATCTCATTACTTATGAATAATTTACCATGATCTGTAAATGGTCCTTCCGGACTGTCAGATGTTGCTACACCAATTCCGCAGGTCCATTCTCCACCCCAAACTGACATTGAATAATACAAAACATATTTACCATTTATGTAATTTATATCAGGAGCCCAAAGACCACCTTTTGGTTCAAAAGAAGGTCTTGTCTCATTTGTAAATGCTGTACCAACAAAATCCCAGTCAACTAAATTAGAAGATTTGTAGATTGGAGTATTCCTGATATCCTCTGTAGCGTAGAGATAAAAATTGCCATCTTCTGCTTTAATAATTGTCGGATCCGGCAAACTTAAATTTATAACAGGATTTCTGTAGACATTAACCGAAGTTGGATCAACATCAACAATCTCATTTGCTTTACAACTAAGGATCGACAATAATAAAAATATTATATATATATATGTTGTTTTCACATCATTATTATTTGTAAAAGAAACAATCTAATATTTTGTGGATTATATCTTTTTGAGAATCATTTATCACTTTGAAACAATTTCCCCTTTGATCATCCAAACTCCAATTTTTTCTGAACTAAAGTTTGTCGAAGCAATTGCTGCAACTCTATTATTCCCTAAATCAGATAATGAGTTCCATTTCGCTTCTTTATTTACAGGTACATCAAATGGTTGAGTTGGATTTCTAAAATCATAAGGTTTATCGCTAATTACCACCTCCATAGTAGAGAGTTCCCAGTTAGATGATCTGTTTTCAGTTGTTTGATAAGAAATCAGATACACACCATTATTAGTTCTTATCATATATGGTGCACCAGCGTAAACTGTATCAGGAAGATTTTCTCTTAGTGTTGTGTATCTATAAGATGAATCAAATAATACAGGATTTTCCCAACTGTTATTGATTGAACTACTTACTATCCAAGGCTTAAACTGTCCTGAAACATTATCTTCAATTACAACATATATTGATTCTCCATCGTGCACCCCTACCGGCATACCGTCTCGATGTCCCTTACGAAAACTAACCGTTTTAGGTTCAATATCCCACGTAAAACCATTATCAGTTGAAGTCAATACTGAAATCTCCTGTTCATCAGATTCCTGATATGGATATTCGTTGGCAAAATATATATGTAGTGTACCATCAGGCAATTGCAAAAATGATGGTTCCCAACAACCATTACTGAATATATCTGCAGCTTGAAACAAAATATCCGCATCAGACCATGTAAAACCGTTATCACGACTTCTTTTCAAAGCGATTGAATATGGATAAACTCCCTCTTTCCGAGGGCGCAGGTTTACAGCAAGCAATAAGTCGCCATCGCGGAGTTGTATAATTTCAGGATTGGCAATATTAACTCTTGTTTCTTCTCCTGTATTCGCATCAATAAAATTAAAAGCTTCAAATGATGCTATAAGATTATTCCATGTTAAACCATCATCGTAACTCTTTTTTATAACTACATCACCTCTTCTGTTTTCAAAAACTGCCAGTAATGATTCATCATTGAGTCTTATTAAACGAGGATAACCTCCCTCGTCTGAAATACAGACAAGAGAGGTATTATCCCATTCTATATAGTAATCCTTTTCATTATGATTCTCCCTGTTTTCACAGGATAGCACCATGAGAAGGAAAACTGACAAAAATATTAATCGTTCAAAATATTGCATATTTCCTGGTTAACTTTCCTAACTCTGGCTTCGTCAACCTTCACTAGTTTACGATCATATGTGAGTAGTCCGTTTACTTCAACCTCCACGTCAGTAGTCTGAGTATAAACTGCAGCAGAGAATCCTTGACGAATTAACTGTTTAAGTTCTTCGGCATATTTAACATATTCATCTGTAACTTCTTTTGAGCTGTTAAACTGAACATATCCCCAGTTACGGTCAGGTTCCCAAAGGTGTTCTTTATTTGCCCAGCCAATACCGCCATATTCACCCAATACAGTTGCTCTCTGAGCATCATATAAATACATTCTTGGATTTGGATAATTATGCAAGTCAAGAATATCTCCTGTTGTGTAGTGATTACCACCACTAGCAGGGTTTACAAGACGTGTTGGGTCGTATGATTTTGTCCATTCAGTAATTTCCTTTGTTTTAAATTGTCCCCATGCTTCGTTAAATGGTACCCAAACACCTACTGAAGGATAAGAATAAAGATAATCAATGATTTCTTTCCATTCCTGACGATAGTTAGCTTCTGATTCGGCTGAACGAACTCTTTCATTACCGGTAAAGTAATTATGCATTTGCCATTCCGGACTGCGATCACCATTTGGCATATCCTGCCATACAATAATTCCATGACGGTCACAGTGTGTATACCAACGTGCTGGTTCAACCTTAACGTGCTTACGTATCATATTAAATCCTAAATCTTTAGTTTTAATAATATCGTATTCAAGAGCTTCATCGGTTGGAGCAGTATATAATCCATCAGGCCACCATCCCTGGTCTAGTGGACCAAACTGGAACAGATCTTTGTTATTTAGTTGTAGTCTAACTATACCTTTATCATCACGTTTAGTTGAATACTTTCTCATAGCAGCATAACTGTTAACCTTGTCAAGCTGCTTGTTTCCATCATAAACTACAACCTCAAGATCATATAAATGTGGGTTATCGGGTGTCCAAAGCTTCACATTTTGTGGCATAGCTATTTCAACAGGTTGTTTGTTTATTGATTTACCCTTGGCAACTATACTGTTTCCATCCTTAACTGTTACTTCAACTCTGTTTGCAGAGGTGTAAATATTAGTAATAGCATCTACTAAAAGTGTATTATTATCAATATTAGGAGTTACTTTCAAGTCTTTGATATAAGTCTCAGGAACAGGTTCCAGCCAAACAGTCTGCCATATACCTGTAACTGGTGTGTACCAAATTCCCTCAGGTCTGTTAACCTGTTTTCCTCTTGGTTGAAATCCTCTGTCTGTAGGATCCCATACTTTTACTTTTATAGTGTTTGTACCATTAACAAGAGCTGCAGTTATATCAAATGAAAATGGTGTGTAGCCTCCTTGGTGGCGACCAACCTTAACATCATTAACCCAAACATCTGCTCTCCAATCCACTGCTCCAAAGTGAAGCAATATTTTATTGTTTCTCCATTTTGAAGGAACTGTAAATTCACGTTGATACCACAGTTCTTTATCTTCACCAACTCTTTTTTGAACACCAGAAAGACTTGATTCAACAGCAAAGGGAACAAGTATTTCTCCATCATAACTGGATGGTTGCTGACCCACAGGTAAAATAGCATAATTCCATAAGCCATTTAAATTTTGCCATTCAGTACGTTCCATTATTGGTCTTGGATACTCAGGCAAAACATTATTAACATCAATTTCTGATGCCCATTTAGTCTTTAATTTATCTCCGGCAGGTTTCCATTGTGCCGAGATATTTAATGTAATTAATACTGTAAATAATAAGGTAAAAATTGTTCTCATATAAATTTATTTTAGGGTTATTATCTTACGGTTACGAAAATAGTTTTTAAAGCAAGTCCACCTGATAAAATATTGTTCAATAAATAGCAATTTCTTCTCAAACTTACCTCTGTTCCTGAAATTCCTTAGGTAGAATACCAAATTGTTGTTGGAAACATTTGGTAAAGTATGAAGGAGAGTTAAAACCTACCATATAGCAAACTTCGTTTACTTTATAATCTTCTTCTCTGAGAAGATAAGCAGCTTTTTTTAATCTCTCTACCCTTAGGTATTCATTTGGAGTCAGATCAAGAACACCCTTAACTTTTCTGTAAAAACTTGCCCTGCTCATATTAAAATGTTCTGCCATATTTTCTACATTAAAATCTGACTCGGCAATATTTTCCTGAATTAATACATTTAGTTTCTTAATAAATTCCTCGTCTGATTTAGTTAAGGCTATAGTAGATACACCTGTAAATGGATTGCTCAGAAAGGACTCCCTGAGCTTTTCCCTGCTTTGAAGCAGGTTTTCAATTCTTGCAAGCAAAACGTCCACAGAGAATGGTTTATCAAGATAGGCATCTGCACCAAGTTCATAACCTTGTACTTTTGACTGATTATTTACTTTAGCTGTAAGCAGAATTACCGGTATATGACTGTATTCAATATCTGATTTTACTTTTTCCATAAATTCAAATCCATCCATTTCGGGCATCATTATATCGCTCACAATAAGGTTTACATTTGACTTTTTCAAAACTTCAAGAGCTTCAATACCGTTTTCAGCTATCAATACGTTGTAATATTCAAGAAGTAATTTACTTTCAAATTGTAATAGCTCTATATCATCATCAACTAACAGTATGGTTTTCTTAGTATTTAACTCAGATTCAATATTACTTACAAAAAATTCATTACTTTCAACAATTTCAGCCTGCTTATCCAAAATGCTTATATCACCTATTGGTAAAGTCAAATGAAATCTGTTTGTTACTGAGTCATTATCCAGACTCAAAACTCCATTATGAAGTTGAGCCAGAGAACTTGCAAGAGCTAATCCTATACCTGTTCCGGAACCATTTACATCTTCATTTGCACCAAATTGCACAAAAGGTTTAAAAATTTCCTCTTCATACTCCTGAGGTATCAATTCGCCATCATTCTCTGTTATAAGGTTAAATTGATCTGTGTCATTATTTATAAAAGCTTTTACTCTGACATAACTTTCGCAATACTTTATACCATTGTTTAATAAATTACTTACAATTTTCAAAAAAGCATCTTTATCAATTTGAGCAAACATATCTGAGTCAGGCAGGATGAATTCAAACTCAATCCCTTTTTGTTTGGCAAATGGTGTAAAACGCAATTGTGACTCTTTAATCAGTTCTGTAACATTATGAGCCTTAAGACTAAGAAGATATGAGTCTGATTCAGTTTTGCGAAAATCGAGTAGTTGGTTTGTTAAATCCAATAATCTGTCGGTATTCTTCTGCATTATCTGCAGATTATCTTTTATATTATCAGAAATAGCCTCTTTCATAAGAACATGATCCAGTGGAGCTTTGATCAAAGTTAGAGGAGTCCTGATTTCATGAGCTACATTAGTAAAAAAGTTGATCTTAGAACGATAGAGTTCTCTCTCTTTCATTCGTTCAAAATCTCTCATCTCTTTAATACGTTTTAGCCTGACACGATTGTGCAAGTATCTATATAACAAGAATAAACCCCCAAGTAATGTAAGAGAGTAAATAAAATATGCCCAACCTGTTAACCAATATGGAGGCATTATTATTATAGATAGGGTCTTATTAACTGTAATTTGCTCATTACTGTCATACCCACTTGTACCAAGATGTAATTTGTATTTACCGGGTTTAAGATTGGAGTATATTAACGGTTGTCCCGCAGTTGACTTTATCCAGTCTTCATCAAATCCTTCAAGCTTATAGTATATATTGCTTTTATTTAATCCTGAATAGTCTAAGTTAGCATAACCAAAACTGACCGAGTTTTGATTATGAGGAAGTTGAATCTCATCTGTATAAATTATACTTTGCTTCAGTATGGAATTGTTGACAGATGGACTTATTCTTCGATTATTTACAAAAAGTTCGGTGAAAAGTGTCTCACTTTTTATATTTGAAGATAATAATTCAGCAGGGTTGAAACGAATAAATCCATCCAATGAACCAAAATAAATATTATCTCTTGAGTCCTTGAAACTTGACTTATAATTAAATTGATTTGATTTAAGACCATTATCTACAGTATAGCTCACAAAAAATTCTTTTTCAGGATCAAATCTCACTAAACCCTGGTTGGTAGATAGCCAAAGCTTGCCCTCAACATCTTCTTGTATTTGATAAACAACATCATTATTTAGTCCTTTTGATGTATTATAAGTTGTAAATGTCTCTGTTTCATAGTGAAACTGTCCAAACCCGCCTCCCTGTGTTGTTACCCACAATCTCCTCTTACTGTCCTCAAATATCGAAGTTGGTTTGTTATAAGGTAACGAACCATCTATTGAAGAATCATGAAGAAATATCTTCCATTCGTTGTTAGATGGGTCAAATCGATATACTCCATCTAAAAATGTAGATATCCAGATATATCCATTACTATCTTCAAAAATATCTTGGATCGACATCCCTTTGAGCTCTTCTATTCTAAAAAATTGATCCTTTTCTTTATCATAAATATTAACACCCGATAAAGTTCCAATCCATAAGTACCCTTGTCTGTCCTTACACATTGCAAATGTACTGTTGTGGGATATTGAGTGAGGGTCATCCGACTTAATGTATGTAACTAATTCCCCTGTTACAGTATTGTATTTGTTCAACCCTTTTGAGTAGGTGGAAATCCACAGCAAATCACCATCCTGAAAGAGTGTATGTATATTTGGGTATAATGAACTTAATGTTTGTGGAATTGGAAGAAAAGTACTGTTTCTGGGATCAAACAGATTTAGCCCCCCATCTTCTGTACCAATCCAAATATTTCCATCTGGTGCATTGCTAAACTCTCTTACTCTTTTTCCTTTAAGGCTCTTTTCATTAAGTACAGGATAAAACAACTCAAAATTACTGTTTACATTTGAGTAGTAGTCAACACCCCCAAAATAAGACCCAACCCAAACACCTCCATCTCTGTCTTTATAGATCGAGTAAATCGCATTGTCTGATATTGAATTGGGGATAGCAGGGTTATGACGTAAATTTGTTATTTCACGACTATTAGATTTTAAAATATATATTCCGGATTCTGTCCCAATCCAAAGTGTATTTGGATCAACCCTCTCAATCGATCTGACAAATATTGGTTCACCATTGCCATCTTTATCCAGAATTACGTTATGAGTTTTATTAACTGTATTTATTGCAAACAACCCTTTTTGTGAAGTTGCAATAAGTAAAACATTGTTGTGATCTGAATAAATATCAAGCACTTCACCCGTTTTCAATAAAAGCTCCGGGTCATCCTCAAGATTGAATTCAGAAATATCCTCATTAATTTTATCTATATGCAAAATAATTGATGAATATCTGAATACCCATACACCCTTGTCCTTGGAAGGGTATAGGCTAACCATCTTCAATCCATCTTCTACAATTGGAATTGAGTAAAATTTAAGATAATCTTTTTCAATATTATAGTAGAAAATACCCTTGCTTTCAACCGACATCCAGATATCTCCACTATCATCAATAACCATATCAGTAACAACGCCATTTACAGTTAAATTATCCGCTGTTTTTTTATCAAAGACATGAAAGACCTCTTTAACAACATCATAAATATATACCCCATTTTCAGTTGATACCCAGATATTATTGTTTTTGTCCTGAATTATTCTGTGAAAAACATTGTCACTAAGCTCTCCGTCAGGAGAAAATTTAAATAATTTAAAAGTAGTACCATCAAACCTATTTAGTCCATCTTTTGTCCCAAACCACATAAACCCCATGTTGTCTTGCATAATAGTTCGTACGGTATTTTGCGACAACCCGTTATCTGTATTGTAATGTTTGAAGGAGTAGCCGGCATTAGCTCCTGATGCCAGACTACTGCTTGATGTTGCAAAAAACAGGACTATAAAAAACAGCTGTATCAACTTAGTCATTAAAAAACGAAATAGTATATATTAAATATTAATTGCTTTTGCCTGTTAAACTCCTGATTAGTTCAACCTCTTCCTTGCTATAAGGTGTACCATCTTTGCGGAATATATCATGAAACCATACAGATGGCTCTGATCCGTCTGTTATTGGAGTATCCCATGCATATATCGTATTTGTTTTGCCTGCTACCAAACCCCAGTTATATGCTCCGATATTCTCAGATTTTAATATAGGCATCGTATTTTGAAATGTGCTGTTTCTTGTACGAGCCATATACTCTGTACATATCAATGGTTTTTCCGTTAATGTTCTTAATGTATCAATCATACTCTGATGATTTTCAGCACTCCCATAATTATGATATGTTATTACATCTGAATTAGCTAATTGAAATTCAGATATTTCTTTTAAATTCCAACTCCATACACCAGAGGATAAAGGCTGTGAAGGATTAACTTCCCTACCCCAAGTAAAAACTTTTTCCAATAATGGCATACTTTTATTACCATATCCTGAGTTACCCGGTTCATTATATAAGTCCCACAAAACAACTCTCTTATCATCACCAAAAGTGGTCAGTATATCTTTTACATATGATTCAAGATTTGTAATCATATTCGGATTGATATAAATTGAATCACCCGGATCTCTTAACCACCCTGAATTATGAATACCTGGTTTGGGCTCAGGTTGCATCCCAGCTTCGTATGTTGGATTCCAACAGTCATCAAAAATAACAAACATTGTAGATATTCCATGATTATCTGCAATTTCAAGATAATCATTAATTCTGTTTTTAAATCCATCCGGATCAATCTGCCAAGCCAAATGATGCAGGTAAACACGCATAGAATTAAACCCTATACTTCCTGCAAAGCCTAACTCTCTGTCTATTGTCTCAGCATCAAACGTATCCTCCTGCCACATCTCCAATTGATTAATTGCAGAACTGGGAATAAAGTTTGAACCCCTCAACCATTGATGTTGTACATACCAATCATTGGCTTCCTGTGCGGTCCATACTTCTCTAGCAATTGTTTCTTCAACACTCGGATTCTTAGCATGATTGCAGGAATAAAAACTAATTATCAGAAGTATAAGTGTTGATATATAAAGAACTTTTTTCATACTCTAATTTATTATTTGGGTTGTTGTTATTTAATTATTTACATCAAATATGTCTACACATTATTCGACGTTTTTTAAGTAAACCGGAAATGCAGATATTCTTAACCTTGCTGCACCCATAGGAATTAGTGTAATAGCTTCAGACTCTTTTTCAAATTTAATCTCCTCCTTAATTGGTAATTCAGCTGTAAGTCCATACTGATCTATTTCCCAACCTTTAACTCTTTTCCCTTTTGCAATGATCTGAATAGGCGCACTCTCTGTAGTGAACGGATAATTATCAGCAGGCCATGTTGTTTTTACTACCTTGAAGTTTTTCTCAAGGGGTAACGATTCATCTATTTCCAATGCATAGTTCCAGTCACTTCCCGGATATATCTCGTAACTCGGCCATTTTTCCTGATCAGCATCTTTTTGCCATTTTGAATCACCAATTGCTGTCTCAATACTGCTTACTTTCTCATAGTTTTCTTTTATTTTCAACGAAAATGTTAATGGCCCATAATTTATGCTTCTGCTATCCTGGTTTACCTGCCATACCGATTGAGATAATTTCATCGGAAAATCAAAAACAACCTCGTCACCATTTTGCCACTCCTTTTCAATTCGTGCATATTTCCCATTCTCCATTAATATCTGTAGTTTAACACCATTCACAGAGATTGAGGGGTTTTCTGTCCATGTAGGTATTCTAAGATAAAGAGGGAAAGTAACTTTTCCATTAGTTTGAATTGTAAATTTAACTGATTCCTCAAAAGGATAATTTGTCTCTTCAACAATCTTCACCTCTTTTCCATCAGCAACAGTTACATTTGCTGTACAAGGACCGTACATTGCAATAGCAATGCCATTATCAGGCGATGCTAATACAAGATGTTCGATATAATATGGCCAGCCTTGTCCATGATTATGCTGACAACATCTGCTGCTAAATGGATTCATTGCCAGGAATGGTCCTCTATTATCTATACCTGGATGATGATTTCTGGAGTCACTAATAGTATGATTTGGAGATGTTATATAACGTAATGATTTCAGATCAAGCATCATTGATGCAGGATAAGAATTAAATGCTACATTTTCACAATGTTCTGCCCAAAAAGGATCACCTGTTAACCTCAATAGTATTTCATCCGATGCCATCTGCTCTACAAAGCCGCAGGTTTCTGTTCCCTGTCGTGGGTCAATATACCCCATTCGGGCATTTTCATCTGCACCAAACATTCCCCCGGGAACCTGTCCAAATGTATTACGTATCAAATGGTGTACATTATAGGTAGATATTAAATCTGCCGAATCTGCTGACAACATATAATAACTGGCTGGTTCCCTGAAACTTTGTGCTATATTCACATTGTGCCAATTTGGTAAAGTGGATCTCTGTCGCCAGTTTGCAGTGTTTTTGTGAGTCTTCTCTGCCAGCTCAATTAAAAAATCATCACCTGTTATGTTATATAACCAGTAAATACTGAGTAGATTATCACCTCCACGACTATTTTCCCAATAATCTTTAAGAAACATATCTTCCGGAAGATTAAGCTGCCATTTAAAGTAATTAGTTAATAGATCAATTACTCTTTCGTCTCCGGAAAACTCATAATACGATTGCAGACACCAGGTCATAATCATATTACCCCATAAATCCGGTTTACCATTTTTTTCAATGTATGGACCAAAATAACCATCTTCTCGCTGACTGCTGAAAACTGCCTCCAACCAAGTTTTTGTTTCTGCAATCATATCTTTGTCGTTGAGAATATAAGCCATGTTTCCATACCCCTTTAACCAGTATGGTACCTCTTCCCAACCATAATCTGTACCTGTTCCAAGCCATGCATTGTTTTCCTTATCAAGCCATGCACTAATTTCACCAAGATGTCCGTTTAAACCATCTTTTTGTAGTTCAAGCAGTTTTAATGTCCAACCTTCCGGTTTTACATCACCAACAGGTAGCTTAATGAAACTCAATGGCTGCAGAGGGGCCTTATTAGTGATATAATTGTTGTTCTGTATATTTTTATCAGGCCTGTCCACAATTGTAACTTTCACATTGTTCTGTGCAGTAATGCATAGTGAAAACAACAGTGTTAAGATGGTAAATAGTAATGTTGCTTTTTTCATTCTTGTAATTTTTTAAGGGATTGACTGATGATCTGTATCTCTAATCCGGTAGAGATCAACCAGTTTATCTTTAGATGGTAATTTATATAATAATTCTGATGCACTTTGCTGATACCAATACGCAGTAGAAGAAAACTTAAACTCTCTCGTATGTTCAGGTGGACGTGGTGATTGAAACAACATAGTAAAACTTTTATCAAAGCAGATAGCATCACTTTCATGAAAACGATACATTGAAATCATTGATCGTAATGGATCTTTCAAAGGTACTCCATGAAGAGGTGCATTAAATTCACCATCTCTGAAATACCACCCACCATTAAAATAGTCCTCTAACCCTGTACCTACAATTGAAGGATTTTTTTCTTCAAAATCATCATCGATAAAAATATATTCAGGTGCTTCAAGATATCCCAGATAGTTTGGGAGCCAGCTCTGCATTGATAAACAACACCCAACAAAATGACCTTTGCCTTTTGTTTTCATTATATACTGTGGTTCAGATCCTGCATTAGTGCCGGAGTTATACATACAGTGAAAACGACCTGCATCAGAAGGTAATACATCGTATGATGTATAGTTGGCATTTAGAAAAACATGTGGGATAGATTTATCATGCAGATTCTCTACCTCAATCTTTACTTTATTAAAAGGCATTGGAAAATAGCAGTAAAACCCACCACTTGACATTCCTAAATATTTAGAAACAAAATGCTTGTATTCACAGTGACCTACTCCAAAAAAGTCTCCAATAGGTGCTTCAACTGAAGGGAATTTATTATCATCCCAATAAATTCTCAGTATAAGTTTTTTCAGGATAGTTGTATCAGGCCACTTTTCTTCCCTTACATCCCAGTTTTCCCAAAACCACCCGGAAGTGGTCATCCAAATCCGTGTGATTATACCAGGTGAATCATGTTGTGCTAATATTTTTTTTTCACCAGGCTGTATGGGAAATGCTTTTTGTTTGGTGTTGTTGTTAAAAGTTGTAAGTTGCCCCGATTTCATATCTCTAATAGAAAAGAGAGGCAAGTTCTCTTTATTCAATATTTGGTCTTCATTTTTAGAATATAAATTATTACCAACTACACCTAAAGTAGATGTTCCGGCAATAGCACCTAAAGTAAATATTGCTTTTCGCCGTGATTGCCTGTTTATCTCTTTTCTATTACTCATTTTTACTCCTTTTTTTAGTAAAAAGTTATCTGTTTAGCTTATCCTCTAATAATTTCATATAGTATCCACCTACTACTGATCGTGCTTTAAAATTCATCCTCTCAGCAGTTTTTGTATCATGCCAGTCACTAATTGGCACACGTGATTTTGTCTCATTGGCATACTTATATACCGGATCTATTAATGCATCAAAATCATCACTGTTTCCGGAAAGTGTAGCAGTCCACATAATCCAGTCAGTTTTGGTGTATGTCGCTCTATTGTCTAATGGCAGACCATATTCGTTCTGCAGTGTTTTGTACAAAGCTATCTCTTTTTCAATAATCTTTGGTTCAAAAATATTAAATCCTAATAATTTATCCCAAACAATATTATACTTTTGGCTCCAGGTCCCTGGTCTGTCAAACGTTAACCTATAGTGATCACCATCATCAGCCATGGTTTCCCATTGAGTAGCCATCTCTTTTGCAATTTGCATATATTCTTCTGCAACATCTGTCTTTCCTAACATCCCTGCAAGTTTTCCATAAGATGCTATTCCCATTATTGCCTTAATCGAAAGGTTTGTATTGTGTGCTAAGTGACCTGCAAAATCATCTGTACAAAGTTGATTTTCCGGATCTAAACCATATTCTTTAAGATATTCAGTCCAAATAGTCAATGTTTCCCAGTGTTGAGCAGCATAATCAGCATTTCCCTCTATCTCAGCAATTGCTGCTGTTAATATCAATACATTGCCCGACTCTTCTATTGGCATATCTTCACCATAAGTTTGTCCGGTTGCAATTGGATATGTTCCCACATCATGTGCAGCAAATGGTTTAGTCCATCTTCCACTTTCGCTATAATAGAATATTGGGTTAAGCATACCCTTTACCAGATCTGGATTATAAATTAAATACAACGGGGATGATGGATAAGTAATATCTACAGTTCCTATAGAGCCGTTACTATTGTTTTCCTTTGAGAAGAAAAGAAGATTCCCCTCTTTATCTTTTACTAATTTATGAGCTGCTATTGATTGCCTGTATACCAAAGATATAAGTTCTGCATATTTGGTTCCTCCTACCCTAGTTGCTTCTGATAATAACTCGCGATTAAACTCATCACAGCGATTCATTATTGTTGAATAGTCATTAACTGCATCTTCGAAAGCAGTAAATATATCAACCGTACCATCTTTAGTCCAATAAGCTTTTAAATCTTCATCAAAATATCTGACCGAGTAAATATCATCATATCCAAGCATTATATAACCTGTTGTCATTTCATCTGAAACTTTTCCCAAGTCTTTACTATATGCAAGTACAGTCATATTTTCACTATTCATTTTTTCTGACAAGTTTTCTGTTTTAGTTTCAGAAACGGCTCCCGTACTGTTAAACTCTTGCTTAACATTCCAGTAGTCACCAAATTTCATGTTTGTTGACTTATCATTATGACCTGCCAAATAAAAATACCCCCAGTCAATTCTTATATCATCACCTTTTTTCTCTAAGATAGGTTGTTCAACAGTACCTGTTTTTAAAAACTTAAGTCTGTCATTTGCAATCTCCTCGTAAGTTACAGCCTGACTGATATTGTGAACAGCCCATTGAGGAGTTGATTCAAAGTATATCTGAACATCATGAGTCTGATTGTTTTTAGATCTTAACTGATAAGAAATATAACTTACAGGACGAGATACTAATTCAAGATCATCCAGTAGAAGTGGTGATGTAAAAATAAGATCCAATTCTATTTCACCGCAATCAAATTTATAAATTGTTTGTGTTGGCAGTACACTTACCGACTTTTGTATTGCTGTATTTGATAATGTTGATTTATTAGGTTCAAGTTCATAAAGGCCAAAATCTACATAAGCACCACCGGTTCTGTTATGACAGTGTGCGGTAATTATATTCTCTCCCTTTTTCAGAGTTGCTTTAACCTCCTCACTAAGTTCAATTTGAACATCATATTTCCATGAATAATCGGTACTTACAACCTGTATATCGTTAATGTATAATTCAAAAATATCATCGTGAGAGTAATGTAAAAAAACATCTCTGTCCTTTAAATCTTCATCAATATTAAAAGTTCTGCGTACCCAGATATCTTTTGTTTGCCAAAGTGTTGATAAATTAGGTTCATTTTGAGTTCCAAAGGCAGCTTGTCCGATTGCCCATGAACTGTCGTCATAATCTAATGATTTCCACCCTTCTCCAATTGGTTGTTGAAATGTATACTTACCTTCCCACTTTTCTTCATGTGATGTAGGCAGAATTGTTTTCAAAGGTAATTTTTCAACTCCCATAAATCTGTATATCGTTCCGTCAACTCTTAGAGCACCTAATAGTGGAAACTCTTTTTCAGTCCAATGCCGTACCTGATCATCGTAAAGATTGTTAACATTCGACCATGCATTAAAGTATGGATCAACTGTTACCAATGGATAAGATGGGGCACGAAGTTCTGTAGTCAGGTCTGTTGCAATAACTATACTTTTATTGGCAGTTTTGCCACAGGATAGTAATGCAATAAACGATATTAAAGTTAGGAGTAAACCATTCTTTTTCATTATACTTGATTTGATTATTTTCTAATTCTTATTAAAGTTTGTATTAAATAAAGTATGGAGGGAGCTAAAAATAGCCCCTCCTCCATACATTTTATCTGTTATTGATTGATTACTTATTATTTCAATCTTACTACATCTGAATATATTGCCTGATCAGCACCAACGGTTCTTACTCCAACTCTTCCAAAAAGAGCCTTAGCACTTGCAACCTGCTGATTGCTGGACAGATCCATTGATAAATTTAATGCACCTGCTTCAACATTTCTGAAATCCTCACGACCAATATAAGAAACATCATCAACGAAATTGGTTTTACTAACAAGCAACATTACATATTCGATATTTGCTGTTTCTACAACCTGATTTACAGTAAATGAAGCATTCAGCTGTGAACCATTAAGTGAAATATTAGCACCTGATATCGTAAAGTAAGGTGTTACCTGAACATCAACTGTAGTTGTTCCATTTAATTTAATCACTGTTGTATCACGAGAATTTACCCATGGTCCGTTCTGATTTCTGGTAACCAGTTTATATTCTCCATCAAATAATTTAGCACTAAAAGTTCCATCCTGTCCTACATATACAGGTATGTTATCTCTTAATTCATAACCATCCTGATAAAGTTGCAATTGAACAGCTTCACCGGTTCCTCGTAAACCTAAAGTCTGTCCGTTATATGTGATTTTTCCATGCAGCTCAGATTGGGGAGCATCATAATTGTCCAAACCACAGGCAGTAAACATCATTACTGACAGTAATATTATAACAAAGTATTTATATTGTATCATAATTGTTTATTTTTTCGAAATTAGACATTATTTATTGATAAGGATTCTTAACCAACTTTGGATTATTATTTATCCATCCCTGATCAATGAAATTATAATAATTTCTCATTTGAAAGTCTCTTGGAAATGGTGACATATGAATTTTAATTTTATCAAATACCCATTTTCCATGATTAGGATTGCCTGGATCATTCACAAGATATGGAAACAATCCCCACTGCTGAGCATTAGGATCATCCTGAATACCATTCCATACTTTATCTGCAATTCTCCAACGTTTTAAATCCCAATACCTGTGATCTTCAAATGCAAACTCAACTCTTCTTTCCTGTACAATATCATCAAATGTCATTGAAGTAAGTGGTTGAATTCCTGCTCTTTCTCTAACCATATTCAAATATGTTAGAGCTTTATCAGCCTGTCCTAATTCAAAGGCTGCTTCTGATGCAATCATTACAGCTTCTGCAAATCTGAATCTTGGGAACCACATTTCACTTCTTCTACCACGTGTTGAAGCACTTGGAGTTTCATCTAAGAATTTGCGGAAGAAAAATCCTGATTTGTTTACGTACTGGTCATTTGATTGATTAGGACCATTTATTGATGTTATCAAGATATCATTTTCATCAGTACTACCAGGTGTACTGGTTCTTACATGCCACTCACCGTTTTCAAAATATTTCTGACCAGCCTGAAGTACAACAGGTGAACCTTTAAAGATAGCTCCCGGATAAATTACAGTTCCCCATAATCTTGGATCTTTATTTGCAAATGCATCCTCTGCTCTATCATAAAAGATATAGTTACCTTCATTGTCTCTGATTTTAATTTCACCATCTCTATCATTAATGTATTCAAAATCTTCAACTAGATTTAGTATTGGACCTGCATAAGCACGGTCGATATCTTCAGCATGTGAAGCAGGAATATTTATTTGTGTGAACCCATTAGTCTGTCCAGGATATTTATAATCACGTGCCCAAATTACCTCTTTATTATTTTCTTTTACAGATAAAGCTTCATAAAAATTTCTTCCTCTGTCATCCGGTTTATTAAGTTGTAATTCGTATTTACCGCTGTTTATTACCTCTTCTGCTGCTGAAAGTGCTGTTTGATAGTATCCTTGTGCAAGGTTAGCATCAATTCCAACTTCACCACCCGGAGTTTTAATCGGGTTTGGCATTTTGTTATTGTAATTTGCAATTGATCCTGCATAAACAGCTGCTCTTGCCTTAAGCATTAATGCTGCCCATTTGGTAGCTCTGGCTGCATTGATACTTGGATTTTCAGGAAGAAAATTCTTGATAGCTTCACATTCTGAAATTATATAGTTGTAAATTTCAGCTTCAGTAGATCTCGGATATTGCAATGTGGTAATGTCCATACCCGGGCTATATTCAAATACTTCATCTCCTATAATAGGCATACCACCCATTCCTCGAGCCATATTAAAATATAACCAAGCTCTTATAAATCTAGCTTCCCCTTCTAACATTTTTTGCGTATCAGCATCTAATACATCAGTTTCACGTACACCTTTTAAAAACTGATTGAGGTTTCTCATTAATGTATAATCATATACCCTCCATCTGTTATCTTCAAATCCTTGTCTGGTGTCAGGACCACTTTCTGATCTTGATGCCTCATCCAAAATTGTATAAGAATAGGAGTCATCTATATGCTGCCCCCATGTAATTCTGCCATAGAAGTTAGAAAGAACTGATTTGATCATAACTTCGTCACCGAAAACCTGATCGTCAGATAATATTGTATCCGGTTCTCTCTCCAAAAATTCGGAGCAACTTGTGAGTGCAAAAAGCACTAAAGCAAATGCTATAAATATATTTTTTAATTTCATAACTTTTTAGAATTTTACAGTTAAACCAATATTCACGATCCTGGTTGTAGGATAAGCTAACCCATTTGTCTCCTGTATTTCAGGATCGACTCCAATTAAATTGGTTAATCCAACTAGGTTCTGACCAGCGAGATATAATCTTAAATCAGAAAGTGAAGCTTTTTCAACAATAGATTTTGGGAAATTATAACCAAACTCTAAGTTTCTTAACTTTATATACTTAACATTCTTCTTCCAGAATGTACTGTTCCAGTAATTACTGTGATTACTGTTACCAATCAGCAACATTGGATATTTTCCTGGTATTAGTTCACTGTTAGCATCCCATATATCAGATAGTCTCCATGTATCTTCCATGTAGTACTGAGGATTATTACCTCCATCATGGAAAGGATTTCTCTGTTCCCACTCCTGGTACCATGTAGAAAGAGCACCTCCTGTAAGGTCGAATGCAAGATCAAAACCTTTCCACTTAAAGTAGAAATTCATACCGTAGTTGAAAATAGGTGTTGAATCCTGACGATAACCAATTGGACGTTCATCCAACCAGTTAATAACACCGTCACCATTAACATCCACATACTTTATATCACCAGGACGAAGAGTTCTGTTACCCTGACGGTCGTTGTCAATTGGCCAAGTTGCAATCTCTTCCCAGCTCTGGAACTGACCATCTGCCTGAAGGCCCCAGTTTAGATATCCATAACGTTTTTCTATTGAATTTCTGTAAACGTTCCATGAGTTACTGAATCGTGGCTTGTACTGTTCCCAATCATAAAATCTTGAGTAGGTAGCATTTCCACCAATTGAATAGGTCAAATCACCTGCTTTTGCAGTCCATTTAGCCATTAAATCATAACCCATATGCATATCAGAGTTCAAATTCTCTCTTGGCAAGCTGAATCCAACTTCAGAAGGTAACAAGATGTCATATTTTGATGCAGGTAGTCCAGTTCTCATACGTCTGAAAAAGTCGAATGAACCTGTAAGTTTACCATCAAAGAAACTTGCATCCATACCAATATCAAGTATTTTAGCTTTTATCCATGACAATGTAGTTACAGGCAGACCACGAGGTACAGTTCCTAATGTATACATTCCATCAATAACAGATCCTCCATTTTTATATGAGTAACCTGACATATAATCGAAAGCATTATATCCACTTACATTATCATCTCCTAGTAAACCATATGATGCTCTGAGTTTTAAGTCGTAAAATACATTTGTCAATTTACTTTCTCTCCAGAAAGATTCTTCTGAAATTCTCCATCCAACTGATGCTGAAGGGAAGAATCCCCATCTGTGGTTTGGTGGGAATTTCCATGAACCATCGTATCTACCGGAAAATTCAACTAGATATTTTCCTGCATAGTCGTAGTTAAATCTTCCGATATAACCAAGTCGTGCCTGTGTATTATTTCCTGTATCATCGTATGTATCCATGGTTTCATAGTCTATAAGATTCAATGCGTTTGATGTAGGAATAGAGTGTACCCATGTAGAAGGAGTATCTCTTTTTATAGTTTCTGCACCTAATACAGCTGACACGTTGTGATCTCCGAATCTTTTATCATAGTTTAGCTGTATATTAGTTGTAACCTCTTCTACATAACCTTGAGTTCTCTCACGCCATGGGTTATTATTTTCGAAAATTACAGGATAAGTATCTGTATCTTCATCATATCCATAAAGCTTATAAGTATATTCATGATTATCAAGCCTTTGATTAGCTAAATAATAACTAAATAATCCTTTGGCTTTTAATCCATCAAACAGCTCATATTCAGCATCAAAGTTCAACTGACCAACTCTCCATGTATTTTGGAAAGTACCTGACAAGTCATATGTAAGCCAGCCAAAGTTTGTGGCAGGGTTTGTTGAAGTTAAAGTTGGATAGAGAGGATTGTCATTAGCAAATGGTCTTCTTGTAGGCAAGTTTCTGAAAGTACCGAAACGAGGCATCCAGTAGTCGTCTACTTCAGGTACACCCGGGTTCTTCCTGGTCTCGATACGTCCATTCATACCACCACCAACTTTGAAACGGTCAGTAATATTGGCAGTAACATTCATCTGAACGTTTGTTCTCTGGAACCCACCATAGTTAACAATCATTGCATCCTGCTTCAAATTACCAACACTCAGATAGTAATTTATATTTTCAGAACCTCCAGATACGTTAGCATTTACATAAGTCTGAGGAGATACTTCCCAAATAAAATCATACCAGTCAAATGGAACATAACCCTTTTCAGTTCCTTTTTTCCATTTTTCGTAGTCTTCTTTTGTATAAGTGTAGTTAGTGGCTCCCTGAACTGTCTGCGACTGAATATAGTTAGTTATATAAGTCTCAGCTGTTGCAGGTTTTGGGAAAGCATATAGGCTTTGCCATCCATAATAAGTATTAAGTGTTACTGTATTTTTGGAATTTCTTGAACCTTTTTTTGTAGTAACAACAACAACACCATTTGCTGCCCTTACACCATAAATTGATGCAGAGGCATCTTTCAAAACAGTTATTGTCTCAATATCGTTAAAGTCAATATTATTAAATTGACCCTCATCAGATTGTATACCATCAATTACATATAATGGTGCACCCATATTTCTGATCTGGATATTAGTTGATGCACCAGGACGTCCATCCACCTGACGAGAGTTGATACCCGGAATCTTACCAACTAACGCTCCTGAAGAAGTTGAAGCCTGAGACCTGCTTATGTCTTCTGCTCCAATTACAGAGATAGCTGAAGTCAAAGACTCTTTTCTCTGAGATAAACCGAAACCGGTTACAACTACCTCACTAAGTATTTCTGTATCTTCTGACATTACTATGTCGATATTAGTACGACCATTAACATTAATACGCTGAGTAGTCATACCGACATATGAGACTTCTAAAACAGCATTAGGTGAAACACCGCTTAGAGTATAGTTACCATTGAAATTGGTAACTGTTCCCACAGAGGAATTTGCTACCTGTATGGTAACACCAATTAGTGGTTCACCGGATACATCGCTAACATTACCGCTCACTGTAATAGTCTGAGCAGACAAGCTTTGGGCTATTATCCACGCTAACGCGAGAAATATTCCCTTGCATAATTTTAAACATCTTTCCATTTTCATTTCATTTGTTTAGGTTATTAAATTTTCCTTTTAAATATTCAAAGTCATAAACATTAAAATCGGAGCTTTATAAATTAAGATTATAATATCATCAAAATCAAAATATTAAATCAGTCGTTAACTATCACTGGTGTGATAAAATTGGGATCTATTTGTAATATATCTTCACCTCCTATCTTTTTAAAATAAACTTTGCTTATAAACATATTCCTGGGATGTATTTCATTTTCACTCTGATGTGCATGAAATACGATTCTCCAATTCCCATCATTATCCTTAAACATTGAACTGTGCCCTACTCCATAAAGATTACCTGGTATCTGCAATAGTGGATTATGGGAATATTTTGTCCACTCACCCATAATATCAGTAGCAGTTGCACAACCAATTCCATAATATTGACTTTCATAGCTGTTGGCTGAATAAGTCATATAATAAGTTCCATTTTGTTTAATTACAAATGCACCCTCATTTACCCTTGGCCATACCTCTTCCCACTCTTGTGAAACATGGATACAGGGATGAAGTGTCTCCTTTTTTATTGTTTTAAGATCATCTTCTAGTTCTGCAACCCAAATATTCAAACCATCATTAAACCTATCAAAAAAAAGGTAAGGAGTGCCATCTTCATCAATAAAAAGAGTGTTATCTATAGTTTTCTCACCAGGCAACATTGGCTGTTTTATATCCTGAACAAAAGGACCTAATGGTGAGTCTGAAGTAGCCACACACATATGTTCCTCTGCAGAGTAGTACATATAAAACTTACCATTTATAAAGTAAACTTCAGGGGCCCAGAACCATTTTTCTCCATAACTATCATTCTTATGCAGGGCTAATCCATTTCGTCCATTATCAACCCTATTCCAATTTATAAGATCATTTGAGGTGATAACTTCTATTCCATCAGGTGATCCTGTACCGTATGCATAATATGTACCTTCATATAATAATATAAAAGGATCAGCAAGAGGAACATTTTTAAATGATTCTTGAGAAATAATTGATATGGACATTAGAAATATAAATGATGATAAAAACAATTTTTTCATTTTTCAGATATTATTACATAATTATTTCAAATTAAAAGAGTGGTTTTCTCCTGTAATTGTACAAAACTATCCAAATTGCTATATATACACTCTAAATATTGTCTCATAAAATAGTAAATATTATTCAAAAAAAAAGCGAACGGGATATCCCGTTCGCTATATCAATTAGTGTAATCACCTGTATCACAACTCTTTATCCACAGCTTCTATTTTTCTGATTATCAATTGAAGCTCAGACTTAATTTTTTCAACTTTAGAATTCATATCATCTAACAAATGATTACCTTTTTTAGAAGAAACTGATAAAAATCCTATATTATTTTCATAGGTCTGTAGTTCATTTTTCATACGGTCATACTGACGCATCAGTTTCTCACGTTCATGATAAAGCTGATTCTTTGCATTACCTGATCTGGCTAGATCAGAAATATTTGTTTTAAAACTTTCCAGCTTACGGTCTGTTTTATCAATATTCAATCTATCAAACTGCTCTTCTGTGGCGTCATAAAATTCGCGATAAGTGATATCCTTAAGTTTATATGGAACGTGCCCTATTGAGTACCACTGATCCATCAGTTCACGAAGTGCTGATAATGCTTTATCAGTATCGAGTGATTTATCAAGATTCTTTATTGTTTGTACTATTGCCCTTTTAGCCTCAAGATTTCTTGCCTCTTCATCGTATCGTGAGGAAGTATTAAGCTTCTTTTGTTCAAAGAAGTAATCGCAGGCCGTGATAAAACGTTTCCAGACACTATCTACATATTTACGAGGTATAATACCGATGGATTTCCACTCTTTTTGAATATCTATCATTTCCTGAGTTGTTTTTTTCCAGTCGGTGCTCTCCTTCAAAGCTTCGGCACGTTCACACAGCTCTAACTTCTTCTTTAAATTATCCTCCATCTCTCCTCTTAGAGACTTATAATAATCATTTTTATTTTTAAAGAACAAATCGCAGGCCGCACGGTAACGTTTGTAAATTTTTGTATTCCATTTTCTTGGAACATAGCCAATCTTACGCCACTGGGACTGAAGTTCCAGCACTTCTTTTACGCTCCTGTTCCAATCTTTAATGGTTTTTATTTTTGAATAATCAATAGCTTCTAACTTCTCACAAATTGCAGTTTTTAGCTCTAAATTCTCATCTTCTTTACTTCTCAGTTCCTCAAAATGAGCCTGATATTTTTTATTGATTTTTGTTGATGCAGCCTTAAACCTGTTCCAAATTTCCTCTCTGTCTTTTCTGGAAACCGGACCGGTCTCTCTCCACTCCTGATGCAGATTCTGCAGCTGATGAAAAGCAGAAATCACATCTGGTTCTTCATCAAGTCGCTCAGCCGCTTCACAGAGATCTGTTTTTAACTCAAGATTCTTCTTGAAATCATATTCCCTGAACTCATTGTTTATTCTGACCAGGTCATAGAACTTTTCTACATATCGTTGGTAAGATTTCCACAATTCATTAACCTTGGATTGTGGAATAAGTTTTATTTCGTTCCACTCCTGCTGCAGTGATTTAAACTCCTGATAGGTCTTGTTAAAATCTTCATGCCCCTGAGTTTCGGTCAGTAATTTAATTTGATTTATTATAGAAAGTTTTCTTTCAACATTCTTCTCTTTCTGAGCATCCTCTTTTGCAACAAGCTCTGCACGCTTCTCTTTAATTTTTTGAAGAAGCTCTTTTCCCTCATTGTAAATTTCAGGTTCCGTTGCTACAAAATCAATCTCTTCACCTCCCTCTGCAAAGAAGGCCTGTTTTTGTGTTTCAATCTCATTTCTTAGTGAACGATAAAACTGATTCTTATACTCTTCAACATGTTTACGCTTTAGATTTCCTTTTTCAAGCAGATCCCTCAAATGTTGTATTATCTCTTCTATAGAGAGTAAAACAGCACTTGAATCTTCAGATACAGTATCTTCGTCAATTTCATCTTCTTCTGATTCAGATTCATCCTCAATATGGGCATCATCCAGATCATAATCGATCTCTTTTTCACTCTCAGCTTCATTAACCGATTGAGATTCAACTGAAGAAGTTTCCTGCTCTGTTTGTTCAGACTGTAGGTTGTTATCAGATTCTACTTCGTTAACCGGTAGTTTTTCGTTCTCTAGATTGTTTGTAGTATTCATCCCTGTTCCTAAGTTTTACTCGGCAAATATGCCGGAATATGCATTTCAAATTACTTTTTTTTATGATACGATAGCAGTTTTTACAAAATATCTGATATCGAAAGTAATACAAATTAACGCATTATTTTTGTTAATTCATCGGTTTATGCAATTTATTTTTCTCTAAAGAATATATTAATCGGGGTACCGCTGAAATTCCAGTTCTCTCTCATCCTGTTTTCTATGAACCTGCGATACGGTTCTTTTACCCACTGAGGGAGATTACAGAAAAATACAAATGAGGGAACAGTTGTATTATGAAGTTGTGTAATATATTTAACTTTAACAAATTTGCCCTTATTCGAAGGAGGAGGAGTATTCTCAATTATTGGAAGCATTACCTCATTTAATTTATGGGTTGGTATTCTACGCTTCTTATTATTGTAGACCTCTTTTGCGAGATCCATAACCTTCAAAATTCTCTGTTTTGTTATGGCTGATCCAAATACTATCGGGAAATCTGTAAATGGGGCAAGTTTTTGACGGATCGCATTCTCAAATACTTTCACTGTTATGTTATCCTTGTCTTCAACCAAATCCCATTTATTGACAAAAACAACCAAACCATTTCTATTCTTTTGTATTAAAGTAAAAATATTCATGTCCTGACTCTCAATACCTCTGGTGGCATCAATCATCAGAATACAAACATCAGAATTTTCAATAACTCTGATTGAACGTATTACAGAAAAATACTCCAAATCTTCACTTACTTTACCTTTCTTTCTGATACCGGCTGTATCAATTAGGTAGAAGTCCATCCCAAACTTGTTATATCTGTGATAAATTGAGTCACGCGTAGTTCCTGCAATATCAGTAACGATACTTCTTTCTTCACCTAAAAGTGAATTTACTATCGAAGATTTTCCTGCATTTGGTCTGCCAACAATAGCAATCCTGGGTATATCCTCAAGTATTTCCTCCTCACTCTCTTTTGTAAACAGGGTCACTATATGATCAAGTAAATCACCTGTTCCTGAACCATTTATGCTTGATACACTAAAAGGATCGCCCAATCCTAACGAGTAGAACTCAGCTGCTTGAAAACCAATTTCAAAATTATCAGATTTATTAGCTACTATAACAACCGGCTTACCTGATTTTCTGAGAATCTGAGCCACACCTGTATCCAGATCAGTTAAACCGTTCATTACATCCACAACAAAAAGAATCACATCTGCTTCCTGTATTGCAATGAGTACCTGTTTATTGATTTCATCCTCCATAACATCTTCGGAGTTTACAACCCATCCACCTGTGTCAACTAAAGAAAACTCTTTTCCATTCCAGCTAACATTCCCATACTGACGGTCTCGTGTAGTTCCTTCGATCTCTGTTACAATTGCCTGACGACTCTGTGTCAATCGGTTAAATAGTGTGGATTTACCTACATTGGGACGACCAACAATTGCTACTAAATTTTTCATAATTTTGTTTTGTTTGATAATGAATCAATAACTTTACACAGGATTAAATCAATCAAGTTTATAACCAAACTGTTTTAACAAATTATCCCTGTCTCGCCAGTCTTTCTCGACTTTCACATATAATTGAAGATATATTTTCTTCTCAAAAAACAGTTCAATATCCTTGCGTGCAAGTGTTCCTAATTTTTTGATAGCTTCTCCTTTATGTCCTATTATAATACCTTTTTGAGTGTCTCTCTCCATTAGTATTACAGCTCTGATTCTGATTATGTCTTTCTCCTCTTTAAACTCCTCTACAGCTACTTCCATTGAATATGGAATCTCTTTCTGATATATCAAAAGAGCTTTCTCTCGTATAATCTCGGTTACAAAAAAACGAGCAGGTTTATCTGTAAGAGCATCTTTCTCAAAATAGGGAGGAGATTCAGGCAAAAGCTCCAATATCCTTTTCTGAATGATATCTATACTGAAATTATTCAAAGCTGAGATAGGATAAATCTCAGCTTTGGGTAATAATTCATGCCAAGTGTCAACAAACTTCTCCAACTCTTCCTGATTTGTCTTGTCGATTTTATTTATTAACAATAATACCGGTAGATCAAGTTGCTGAACTTTTTTCAAGAAATTATCATTCTTATCAACTTTCTCCACAACATCAGTAACATAGAGCAAAACATCTGCATCCTGTAATGCTGAAAGTGAGAAGTTGAGCATCTGTTCCTGCAATTTATAATTGGGCTGCAGTACACCTGGAGTATCTGAGTATACAATCTGATATTCGGGTTTATTCACTATCCCAATAATCCTATGACGTGTGGTCTGAGACTTATTGGTGATAATGGAAATTTTCTCTCCAACCAACTTATTCATTAAAGTTGATTTTCCAACATTGGGATTACCAACTATATTTACGAAACCCGACTTATGCCCCATCATATCCCCATTTCAGATAAACACTTCCCCAAGAGAATCCGGCACCAAACGCAGTAAGAATTATATTGTCACCTTTTCGAAGTTTAGATTCCCACTCCCACAAACAGAGGGGTATTGTACCAGCACTGGTATTACCATACTTCTCGATATTTATCATTACTTTTTCAGGTGACAAACCTGTTCGCTGTATTGCTGCATCAATTATACGCATATTAGCCTGATGTGGCACAAGCCAATCTATATCCTCAGCTTCAAGATTATTACGTTTCATAATAGATTCTGAAACTTCAGCCATTTTTGAAACTGCATATTTAAATACAACCTTACCGTCTTGATATACAGTGTGTTCTGAATTCTTTACAGTATCTGCTGTCGCAGGAAATTTACTCCCACCAGCTTTTAGTTGCAATGGTTTATAACCTACTCCATCTGAGTGCAGCTCGGCATCTATAATTCCAAGATCATCTTCAGTAGGTTCAATTAAAACTGCTCCTGCTGCATCACCGAAAAGTGGGCAGGTAGTGCGATCTTTGTAATTTGTAATAGAAGACATCTTATCTCCTGCCAAAAGTATTATTTTCTTGTATTTACCTGTCTTAATCAGACCATTGCAAATTTCAAGACCATAAATAAAACCTGAGCAGGCTACCTCCATATCGAAACAAAAAGCATTTTTTATTCCACAGTTTTCTGCAACAATAGATGCAGCAGATGGGAATATATGATCGGGAGTGGAGGTTGCAAAGATTACAGCATCAATTTCCTCAGGTTTTGCGCCTGTTTTATTAAGTAAATCTTCTACAGCCTCAGTACCTAAAACAGAGATACCCTGCTCCTCTCCTTTTAATATTCGTCTCTCTTTAATGCCAACCCGGGTCATTATCCACTCATCAGTAGTATCTACCATAGTGGAAAGTTCTTCATTCGTGAGTATATATTCAGGCACGCTTGCAGAAATACCTGTGATTACTGCATTTAATTGTTTAATCATTTTCAGTAAATTATTAATGAAAAAAAACCCTGAAAAACGATCGGGTCATTTCAGGGTCCTTTGTTTTAATAAGATTCCAGAGATTGCAATTATGCTATCACATCTTTCTCTATTGCCAGTTTACCTCTGTAATAACCACACTCACCACAAACTGTGTGATAAACATGCCATGCTCCACAATTTGAGCAAAGTGCCATTGTTGGAGTTTTTGCATGATCATGTGATCTTCTTTTTCCTTGTCTTGATGAAGACTGTCTTCGTTTTGGATGTGCCATTTTATGTCAAATTTTCAATTATTCTATACTTAGTTATCATCTAAATTTAAATTCCTGAGAGGGTCCCAGCGAGGATCACCGGACTGAAAGTCCACATCTTCGTCTGTATCGGGATCATCATCGTCCAGGTCTAAATCATCTGCTTCAGAATCATCATCGCTGCTCACAGCACGATGTTTTCTATATTTTGTTGATACAACCCTGTTACATTCACCCGGTGGATGTACATGCTTTATAGGAATGTTCAGAGCAATAAATTCATACAGGAACCAGGCAATATTAATCTCACCTTCATCCTCAGGGATAATGACTATCTCATCACTTTCCTCTGAATACTCTTTTCCAAACTTTACTACAAGTCTGTTATTTGTATCAATGTCAAGATTCATGTCGTCAAGACACCTTGTACAAGGTACTTTAACGACACCTTTTATATCAAAACTAAATTCAAAGGTGGATGAAGTTCTTTTCACATTCACCTTTACCTTAACATTACCCTTCCTAAATTCTTCGCCATCAATAGCTTCGAAAAACTTATTATCCAGCTCATAGTCATAGCTATGATTACCTAAGGAAAGGTTTTTAAGGGAAATATTGTACAAACTAAATTTTGCCACGTTTTCTCCTCAAAATAAAGCGGTGCAAAGATAATAAAATTTTCTTTACACTGTTTGTTTTAAATGTTTTTATTTTTTATATGCCTGAGACAACTGAAACTGTTATTTTCCTGCCGCTCTCTTTACTATATCCTGCATTGTATCAAAATTCTCTTCTAGACTTTGCAGTAGTTTAAACTGAGCTCTGGTTCTAACAAGATTATGTTCTGGATATGCAATTTTATAATACAGATCTCCGTCAATATAATCTGTAAAAAAACGAACTGTTTGCATATAAGTGAGTAACTTAGCTCCAAAAGCCAGATTCTCAATTTCTACATCGGTCAGAAATGAAGCTGCATGTGTTAGATAACCTTTAGCATATGCTTCAAAAATATCCAGATTAACAGATATATTGTCAAGATTCTTATCATCTTCTGCACCAGTATTGGCACCTGTGCGAATAAAATCTCCGAAATCCGATAATACATAACCAGGCATAACAGTATCTAGGTCTACGACACAAAGTACTTTATCATTTTCATCAAACAATATATTATTTACTTTAGTGTCGCAGTGATTGATACGCTTAAGCAGTTTTCCTTCACGGTGCAACTTTTCTGCTTTACACATTTCCTCTGCACGATCTTCAATCTCTTTCACAAGATCTGCCACTTCAGCCAATCTTCCGGCTTTATTTGCTTTAACAGACTCCCTGAATGTTACCAATCGAGCCTCCATGTTATGAAAGTTTGGGATAGTTTCAAAAAGAGGTTCTCCCGGAAGATCAGACAACAATTTCTGAAAATCACCAAACGCCATTCCGGCACGGTAGGCCAAATCACTATTTATCTCCTCGTAGCTTTTACAATCTTTTATAAACTTTGTTATACGCCAGTAGTTACCTTCACTGTCTTTATAGTATAGCGCACCATCATGTGTGGGAACCAATGTCAGAACTCTACGCTCAACATCTTTTAGACCCTTCTCCTGAAGTTTTTTGCGAATATGATTGGTTACCCTGCTAATATTATCCTGTAGCTGATCTACATTCTTAAATACATAATGATTTATGCGTTGCAGAACATACTCCTCATTACCATTTACAACCTTGTATGAATCGTTTATATGGCCTTTTCCAAGTGGTTCAATTTTTACATTCTCTTCTTGTTCGATAAATTGAAAGACTATTTCTTTCAGTTTGTTCATCTCATTCATTCTTCTTGTTTTAGGTTTTTTCTGTAAGGGAATTTTGTATTATCTCTCTAGTAAGTTTGTCTGATATATATTTTACTAAATTCAAAAAGCGATTTATGCAATCACTCGAATTCCAGTTCTCCAAAAAATTCAGGAGTATGAAAATTTGGCTTTGGCAAATCAATTGGGTTCCAGCTCAGGAAGTGGGGTTTTGGTGTTTTATCACCACACTTATAAAAGTTGGCTCTAATCTTTTGACCCGAAAGTGTTTCGTTATCTTTAAATCCTAATGCAACCTTTGGAATTTCGAGATACATTGTCCAGTCACTCAACTGCTTTCCATTTTCATATCTATGGTTGATAGTGCTGTGTCTGTAAATAGTGTTCATCAATTCAGTTTGGGATACACCTTTTTCTCTCGATTCATGAACGCGTGATAACAACACACCAAGCACATTACATTCAAAGTTTCTGTAGCTGGTTTCACCTTCTCTCTGCATAAAAAATTCA